>CAZQUK010000113.1:0-10112 GCA_964596435.1 uncultured Oligoflexia bacterium | reverse complement strand
AACAACACCCATTGTCGCAATTTAATTTTGAAGTATCAAACAAAAAAATGGAAACAGAAAATCTGTATAACCCCAAACTTGAAAGCTTAACTAAAAAGGCACAATTAAACTGCATAAAAAGCCTTGCTCAATCTGTAAAAACAGCAATCACAAAAAGAAAGGGAGTAAATAAGTTTTTCAAGGCAATGGAAATAGATAGAATCGAACTTGAACTTGTAGATAATTCTAATGGATATATCCCTGACGAAAAAATTGATGCTACCGGCGTAACCCTTTATAACGACCCTATTGCAAAATTTAATGCAGTACTCACATCAACTGGTAAGTGTAAACACTTTAATCCCTGGAGTATTGCAAGTCATGTATCTAAATGGAAATCTGCATATAACAAAGCAACGGGCAAAAAAGATGCACTTACACACATTGCAGATCAAATCATAAATACACTTGATGATATTGGCGATAAACTTAGTCCCGCAAAAAGCAAAACTGCATCTACTTCAACGAATATTAAGAAAACAATACCAGAAACAAATAATGCGGAACCTGATTATAGCGACATTATGTATGAGGGTCTTTCTGAAGCCGTATCCCGAAATTTCTAAACTAGTTCTTGCATGAAACCGCAACAAGGGATTTCCAAATCCTTTCGGTTTCTGCTGCTGCTGATTCCAGAAGAACCATGTCATGTCCTGCAAGGATTGCCTTAACTGCAAAAATTGTAAGATCGTCACTTAGATTTATATCATCAATAAACGGCCAATTTTGCGCCATCTGCCTCATGTTACCCTTGTAAGAGTCGATCATAAAAAGGGCATCAGTCATAACAAGCTCCTTAAAACCAACATCTTTTTTTAATATATCAATCCAGGTTTTTGAAAACGTTGCCATGTTATTGGGATCAATGTTTGAGTTATAAAGATGCGTTGTCATTAAAATACCGGACTGGTTTTTAAGAGCAGAAAAAACCGGCAGATGTCTTGAAAAGACCACACTTCTTGATACCGCAGTATCCCTGTTGTCATGATGTAGATTAAAATTACCTGGTGTATACGGGAAGTGTTTAAGCGTGGTTTCCACTCCAACCCTGTTAAAACTTGTCAGCACCCGCTCAAGTCGTGGAATCTTGTATCTATCCTCGCCTGCAAGAAGACCACCACATTTTGGGTTGTATTTAACCGTTGGTCCCAACGAATGGTTAATACCAAGGTATTTGTGCAAGGCTGCTTCAATAAGGGCGACTTTTTCAAAACAACCCTCATCCACACCACCAAGCTCATTTGCCATACCACAACCAAAACCAAGGCCAATATCTGGTTCTACATTCTTAGAATCAATACCGATCAAAAGCGGATTAACTGACATGGACTGAAGCGTCTCAGATGCCCTTTTTATTTTTACTGGATTTGAGGAGTTGTACTTTGGCAATACTCCACCTGGCTGTATCCTTTTAACAAGCCTGTCATATGCAGGATCAATTGTAAAATTACTATCAAAACCATCAACGTTTATATAAAGTAACTGCCCGACCTTCTGCTCCATCTCCTTGCATTCGTTAAGTGGAATTTCAACTTTTTTTGCTGCCTGAAGTGTATTGGCATAATTTTCTGCCTGTAATCCCAGAGAGTGGAGCGCAACAAGAATGATGAGGGTTGAAAATATTTTTTTCATTTTTTATCTAAAATATTTGAACACCAGAATTTTGTTTTTTTGTTTTGTGTTAGTTTTTACAATCATCAGCAATGACTAAGGTCGAGCCTATACATGCTAATATTATTAGTAGATACTTCACAGCAGTCGTGTCGGATGTAATTGGGAAAAATCAAAACATAAAAGACTTTTTATTGGGGATGCACTGCCTGGGTTTAGGGCAGGGGACAAATAAGTTAAAACAATATATTAGTTAATGATATTAGTTGTTTATCGTTATGCGTGACCTGTGTAGTAGGTCGTATGACCCAAATAATAGGTTGAAAGACCTATAAAATAGGTTATACTGAAGAAATGATAGAAGGAATCTTTGGGACAAAAACAGCCGCCGACATTTTGCTTTATATTTTTCATTACGGAGAAATCCATGCAAGAGGACTGTCTCGTGAACTACAGGTTTCACTTTCTGCTGTTCAAAACCAGCTTAAAAAATTTGAAAAATCGGGGGTGGTGATTTCAAAAAAAATTGGTAATATCAGATTGTATTTTTTCAATAAAAAATCTCCATTAACAACACCACTAATGGATCTAATAAAAATTGTACATTCATCAATGAGCATTGAAGATAAGGAAAAGTTTTTTAAAAAACGGATGCGTCCACGGCGTAATGGTAAGCCTGTTTTTGGAAGGGAATAAAATTGGATATTAACTTCAAGAAATGTTCAGAAGAAGAGCTTTGGAAGTATGTTGCATATCACTTAAAAACAAGGGGGGTATAGATACGATACTTGTTGGTGGTGCTGTAGTTTCAATTTATACAGAAGGTGCCTATAGATCTGGTGATTTGGATTTTATACTGTGAAGCATGTTTACAGAAGAATTAGAGCAGGCAATGAATGAAATTGGATTTTTAAAACAGAATAGACACTATATTCACCCAGAATGCAAACATCTTTTTATTGAATTCCCAGGGACAGTGCCACTTGGTATCGGTAAGGATTATTTGATAAAGCCCGATGAACACGAAATAAATGGGAAGGTAATAAAAATATTGTCTCCCACTGATTGTGTGAAAGATAGATTAGCAACTTTTATGTATTTTAACGATAGAGAGGGCCTTGATCAGGCCGTTGTTGTGACTAAAAAACATCCAATAAACTTTGAATCAGTTGAAAAGTGGTGTGAAGGAGAGCAACATACAGATGTTTATAGGGAATTTATTGAGTTGTTAAAATAAGAATTGGTGACAATTGCGGGCAGCAACACATAAAAATCAGCCCTAAATAAGGAAAATATCTAGAGCCATTCGAGACCATCACAAGCAGCGTTTTCAAGTTTTAGAGCGGCTCGAATATACAGCCAATAATGATGCAAGGTGAGGGATTTAATCGTGATAATTTATATTATGGCTAAAATTATAGTGGTTTGAATTTCCTATACACGGAGAACTAGAGATCCTATGAGTAGTGGGTGGATGACTAAAGATCCAATCGGTTTTGTTGCTGAAGTCAATTTTTACAAATATGCTCTTAATAATCCAATCAATTATTATGATATGCTAGGGCTTATTGGTGGGATCTTCCTGCAAATTATAGTCGTGCGTATGAGATTGGAGAAAATGAGTTAGCAAAAAGACCGGCATTATTGTCAATATCCACACCCCAACCACCACGAAATGATAGGTATATGTTGTTGTCCTTAGAGTTCTTATTAATTCCAAAAGATATAGTGTTTTTGCATTTGTATTCTTTCAGTGTTAGGTCAGCCCAACAAGTAGCAGATATTTTATTTGAGTCAGGTTCCTCTGTGTTGTACATACATTCAAGTTTAGAAGTGGTGGCTGATATTTCTATTGAATTACCTTTCATTTTATTTGAAAGAAAGAAGTCTATATCACAGAATTAAAAAACCTGAGTGCCGAAGGTACTTGGGTTTTTTAATGGTCGGGGTGACTAGATTTCAGCTCGTACATCACGTACTCGCCCCTTCGGGCACTCGCTTCGCTCCTGTGCAAAAGCAGCATCCATGCTACTTTGGTGAACTAGCAATGCTCACTTGCGTTCGCATCTAGTAAATCTTTCCACCCGTTCAAAATACAAAGGCCAGAGGCAAAAACCTCTGACCTTTGTATAATGGTCGGGCGGAAGAACAATGATCGAACAGAATCATGATCCAGCGCACCTCTCTGTTTTCACTAACCATTTTCTCTCAAAGCCAGTCGAAAACAGAACCTTATTGCACACATTATTCATTGAAAAACAATGGTCTGCAAGGCAAATCTCCGATTTTACGGGCTGGCCGAAGACCACTATTACTGAGGCACTTGAAACGCTTGGGCTTCAAAGGTCTCCAAACGCAATTATAAAAGATCGATTTGGATGGAAGGTGCAAGATGGAAAACTTGTTCCTCATATTAGACAGCAAAAAATCATCCAAAAAATACAAAACCTTCGGAATACTGAAAATTGTTCTTATACAAAGATAACTAAGTTTCTAAATGATAATGACATTCCAACATTAAAAAATAAACGCTGGAATCATAAAACAGTAAGGACTATTCTTGAAAGAGAGAAAGCGGACTATATTAATTAATGTTTATCCGCTTACCAAAGGGCAGAAGGTATCAACAAGCGTTATTTTATAAATAAAATTTTTGACAACAAGGGGTTAATATTTTCGATTAGCAGGCTCCGGAAAAACTCGGTTTAGAGACTGGTTTTTTGGAAAAATCTGTTATGGCTCGTATGTTTGAGGATTTTATTACAGCTCCGCTGATTTTTTGACAACTCAGGCCTGGTTTCATTTATTTGTTCCTTTTCTTTTTATTTTCTTAATCGGTTTTTCTTCAAGCACCTTCGTTTCTTCAATTAATTTATCAAAATCACCTGTGGGTTCTTCTGCTTCTATTTTTCTTTGCTCAGCCTCGTATTTCTTAAATTCTTTTTCTGCAAGCTCCTTTGCTACTTCTGCTGAAATTTTTCCAGGATTTGTGAGTACATCTTTTTCGTTGAATTTAAGAAAAGCATCAATCTTTTGAACCCAGTCCTTCATGGCCATGGTTCTGTGATTTTCTGCTTGGGTTTCAGCATAATCAAGATACATGGTAACTATTCGATTAAGATGTTTAAGCTCTTTTTCGTTCAGGTAGTTCTTCGCAATGCTCACATCGGACTTTCTGATTTTTACTTTGGGTGAATTTTTCCAACTTGTAAGTCCCATATAAGGCTTTTTTGATGAAACACGTTCTGAAATAAGTTCAGCAGCTGTATGTCCATGTATGGCCCAATGTAGTTTATTTTGTGCTGTTGCATAAAATTCTTTGGTGATTTCAGAGTTTGGATCATAGTCAATGCTACACTGAGCATAGATGTCAGTAATTTTTTGATAGAATAGACGCTCAGATGCCCGAATATCTCTGATTCGCTCAATTAATTCTTGAAAATATCTTTGATCAAAGGACTTACCACTTTTTAGGCGTTCATCGTCCAAAGCAAAACCCTTTATGATGTATTCCTTTAACACCTGTGTGGCCCAGATACGAAACAGGGTGGCTTTTGTTGAGTTGACCCTGTAACCAACCGAAATGATCATGTCGAGATTATAGAAATCCAACTCCCTTTCCACGTTTCTATTACCTTCTTTTTGAACTACTCGAAATTTTCGAGTAGTTGCATTTTCCTGTAATTCCATGGAGTTGTATAGCTCTTGGATGTGATAGGTAATGGTGTTTGATTCAACATCAAAAAGTTCTGCCATCTTTTTTTGAGTTAACCATACGGTTTCATCCTTGAAAAATACCTCTATAGATACATCCCCCTGAGGAGTGCGATAGAGAACTATTATTGATTCACTTGATGCTAAGTCTTTAGTCATTTTGATACCTCAGTTTTTTGATCATGCACATAATTAAACAGGTTCCCATTATTGAAAGTCATTCTGTTTGATTTTGTTCCGGCGATGGTCTCGATTTTATATCCCATTTTTTTGTAAGCAGTAATGCGCTTTTTATACATGGAAACGGTCAACCCCATTGATCCGTCAAAATAATCACAAATTCTTACATCTTTTTTACCTTCATATTCTCTATGAAGTCTTCCTGCATACTGAACAATCTTCCCCTTAAAAGCAACTGGCATGGTGATTACAAGGGTGTCCAGTGGGGGTAGGTCAAAACCCTCACCAATAAGTGATCCTGTAGCTAAAAGGTAAGGTCTTTTACCAGAACCAATATTGCTATTGATATCTTCAATGGCTTTTATTCTTGCTTTCTTGCCCATATCTCCAACAAAGATAAATTCAAGAATATTGTCACCAGTAATTTTTTTTATGGCTTTTGATATTGCAGCTAGGTGATCTTTTCTTTCAGAAATAATCAGAGGAAATCTACCATCTTCAAGAATTGCTTTTACATCTTTAGCGATAAGATTTAACCGGTTTTCATCATTTACAAGTTTTTCCCATACCTCATGTATTGGGTGTTGTATAAGCTCAGACGGTGGCATTTGAAATCCAGTTTCTCGTACAAAAACGACTTTATTAAGCTGAACTTGAGTAAAATTTTTCATTTCAAATCTGATGGGACCACATTGCATAAATAGAATAGCTTGATGGCCATCTTTTCTATATGGAGTTGCAGTAAGCCCAAGAATAAACTTAGCAGGAGTCTTTTTTAAAACCTGCTCAAATGAGAAGGCTGGAATATGGTGGCATTCGTCAATAATCACTTGTCCATAGTTTTGGAAAAGCTCATCGGGATTTTCAATATTAGATAATGATTGTAGCATTGCTATATCGATTGTTCCTGTTAATTTCTTTTTGCTTCCGCCATAGACTCCAATCTCTTTCTTATCGATTCCAAGTAAATCTGAAAGCTGAGTTCTCCATTGATCCATAAGTGGACTTCGATGAACTAGAATCAGTGTTGGTGTTTTTCGTTTGGCTATAATAGCACATGCCATTACTGTTTTTCCTGATCCAGGTGGGGCAACAAGAACACCATTTTCATGTTTTATAATTTCATTTATGGTTAATTGTTGTTCCTTAAAGAGTGTGGCCTTAAAGGTAAGTTTTAGGCGCTTGGGATTTAATCTTTCATCCCGAATTATGACTTTTGCTCCAACTTTACTACAAATTTCAAGGCAGGAATCAAGTGTCCCACGGGGAAGAAATAGATCATCGCCTATTATTTCGCCGCAGAAAATATATTTTGGCGTTTTCCATGTGGATAAACGAAGTTTTTGAAGTTCAAAAAACTTTGGATTGGCAAAGGTTGAAGTTCGCTTAAATGCCCAAATCAAGGCGGATGGAATATTTTCAATATTTACTATAAGATGTGATCCAATTCTAAATTTAATTTCTTTATTAAAACTTTCAGGAATTAGTCGTTCATTGGCTTTTTCAATGGTTCTTTCCGCAATCTTAATGTCCCGATCTTCAAATAAGCTGGTGTAAGGTGTGTCGCGTTCTGGTAATGTTTCATTTATAATCGTAATGGTGTCTTCATAAGATAATAATTTCATCTGTGTCAAGTAACTCCACTGATCTGTGTAGGGTTCGAATGTATCATCAAGAAATACACTATTGCCTAAATCCCTGGGCTTTTTTTGAAGCGGTAATGCTATGAGATTACCGAAGCCGCCTCTCGGAATATAATCCTGGCTTGGAAAGAACCTGTCATAGCTTTCTAAACTTATAGAATGTAGTTTTGAAAGAGCATTTGAAATAATAATTGATCCAAGTTGTCTTGCAAGTCTTGCAGCAATGGGTTCGGCAAAGAAAATCCAAGCATGGCCACCGTTACCAGATCTAGAGCGTTCAATCGCAACCTCAACACCCAGTTCTCTTGCCGCTTGTTTATAGGCAAAAGCATCATCTTTCCACGTTGTTTTATCAAAGTCAGCCACAAGAAATTTACATGTGTCATCTGGTTTAATAGCATATGTACCAACAGTAATTTTTCCTTTCAGATGTAAATTTGCAACCTCATCATCAAAAACTGCAAAGTTTTTATTGTCACAATCAGAGCATTTTGATTCAGATTTATGGCAAATGTCTGGAATCCATTCATTCTTGCATACGGGTGAATATCCTTTTTTGCCCTTATTTTGATTTTCCCAAAGCTTTGGGTAAACATCCTCTCTACAGCGGAATAGATTTAAAAATAATGAAATTTTCTCTACCGGTGTTTCGGGGATTTTGTCGAGAGCGTTTGTTCCTTTTGAAGCTGGAATATCATTGTTAGATTGAAGAGCTAACAATTCTTCAATAAGATTTTTCTTTTCAGCCTCTATTGCTTTTATTTTGCTTTGAATTTCATCGATTCGGATATTTTTCAAAGGATTTCCTTATAAAGGAGCAAAATACCAGAAAGTTATTGATATATCAAGGTTTTATATCTTGCATTCCCCGACTTCAATCTTAATCAACATCGCTTAAATGTTTATAAAATTAGAAATGGTAAACCTTTTTATTTTTATAGCTACGCCAGGTTCTACTCAATGTTGAGTGCCCCATCCAAATAGAAATATTCTCTAATGAATGTCCTTTTGAAAGCATTAGATCAACAAAGCCCTTTCGCCCACCGTAAAGATCAACATTGGAGTTGATGTGATGACGGATAGTTTTTAAGAGCGGTCGTTTAAGGTTTTTATCAGTGATTATTTTTACAGCAAAATGCTGTTCATCATAAATTATGGGTATTGGTTTCCAGCGATCCTCGGGTGGAAGTGCAATTATTTTTGTTTGAAAAACCCATAAGACTTTTCTACCGGTTGTCAAAACCTCGATACGCCACATGTTTTTGTCCATCAATGAATCAGTTTCTTGTGGTCTGAGTCCCAACCATACGCTTAAATACAGCCAGTTAAAATTTTTACAATTTATGTTTTTCTTAATGGCGTTCAAGTGATCTGGCAATATTGGGTCTGACGGCGTTCTTCTTCTCGAACTTTTTTTATAGTATGCTTCTATCAATCTTTGTCTTTCATATCCTTTGGGATAAGGAATTGAATTAAATGGTTTGCAAAGTTTTCTGGAAATAAAATTACCCCAAAAATTGGCCAATTTTAAAATGCTTAGCATATATCCTAGGCTTAGCTGCTTTTGATAGAAATAATCATAAAGATCATATGTATGATAAAACCAATCAGTGGGTTCAACTCCAATGGTAGTGATTAGCCTTTGAACGGCTCGCCAAAGAACATATCTTCGTATCGTACGGTTACATCTTGCTTTTTCATTCAAAATTCCTCTTGGCCGAACAAACCTTTCTTCAAACTCAGCAACGAATTTATCTGGCAACATGGAATCATGGTGCAATTGAAACAGCTTTTCTTTTTCTTGAATTTTCTTAATACGCTCTTCTTGGCGTTTTAAAGTCAGTTGAGTATTGAGTTGCTTTGCTCTTGTTCTAGCATCAATGATAGACATTGTTGGGTGAAAACCCCAGTGTCCGCCAGCGTTCCTTGGAAATATCCCAAGTTCTTTTTTTCATTTTTGCAGTAGAGTTCTTACGTTGATCCTTTTTTTTATATGATACGTATTGGACTTTCCATTTTGGTTCTTTCTTTTTTTTCCTTAAAAAACGAATGTAATACCCCATAAAATCCTCCTACATCTTGTTCGGAAGTATAGAGCTTACAGAAAAGCGACCACGGCGTCCGAATCGGACGCTGTTATTAATTCTAAAGGATTGATTTTATTCGAAGGAATGGTCGGGCTGACTGGATTTGAACCAGCGACCTCGTCCACCCCAAAGACCTGCGGGTCAAAATCTAAAAAAATAAATAACACAGATAAATATATTGATATCATTAAGAAAAATCAGATATTTAGTGTTCCATCCATATGCAGCAAATTACGCATATTCCTCAATCTAGCGCATGTCGCGTGCTACTCATTTGCTACAGAAGAATTTCCAAACATTGATGAATTTGAAAAAAAAGGGGGGCATAAATAATGCGCGACCCTCCACCATAAAAAAATGCCCGGCGACGCAATCACCGGGCAATCAAAAATAATTACAACTGCATTTTAACCGGAGCAAGAGAGCTTTTGGAATGGCGTCTCTTACTGGGGCACACACCCTCATACTCGGGTGTGCACTCACAAATGTCAACAAGAAAAATATGGGGGTAAAAAAAAAATGAACACAAATTCAGCAAAAATAATTACTATCGCAAACGAGAAAGGTGGCGTTGGAAAAACTACAACTGCAATCAACCTTTCTCAAGCATTAGCACTTTTAGATAATAAAATACTTTTAATTGATTTAGATAGCCAAGGCAATGCTACTGGTACTTTTGGTGTTGATAATAACAATACCAATATCAAGTACTCGGTCTTGAATGCGTTACGAGATAAGACGTTTGATATTAATAAAACCATACTTAAGAGTGATGGGATTGACATTACCCGAATTTTTTTCTGAAGTGCAACTAATTGGAATGATTGAGAAAGCGTAA
>CAZQUK010000112.1:0-10134 GCA_964596435.1 uncultured Oligoflexia bacterium | reverse complement strand
GTGTGCCTTCAAAGCCCTTAACTATAAGGCCGGGATTGTCCTTGAAATATCCACTATCTTTCATTCTTTTAATAATTATTTTTGTATTACACCCAACAAGAGCCAAAAAATGCACATTTGGATGGATTTTTTTAAATACTTTTTGAATATTATTAAATTCATAATCAGCTATTGTAAAGCTGGTTTCCGAAATACCAGCGTGGGACAAATATATAACACCCCTAGCACGACCCGACTGGAGTATATTAGATAACTTATCGGCATCTGCATGGTGAATAACTTTAAGTTCGTAATTATTGCCCTTATAAGAATTTTTAAATTTTCTTTCCACTCCTTGTAAAAATCGTTTTTCGCTTATAAGAAAATCAAGCACAGGACTGCTTTTAATTTCTTCAAAATTAAGTGCTGTAATTAAAACTATTTGAGGTTTTACTTTAAGTTCAGATTTTGCATAAGTCGCAAATGAAAACAGTAAAAAAAATATATTCAGGAAAACAATCTTTTTCACTTTTTATCTTTTATTTTACTCAAAATTCGCTCTTCCAGAATAAATGGAGCAACGAGTTTTACAACATTAAAGGCGTCATCACTTATGAGATTTACGCATGAATCATCATTTGTTGTGTCATAGTCGTCAATGTTAAGAACCCGGTATTCGTTCCAAAGCTCATACGATAATTTTAACCCATCATCAAAACTCATTTTTTCTGCTTCATCACTTTCAATAACTCTTATTAAATTTTCAAATACCATTTCGCCAACGTAGTTAATATTTTCAAGTTCACTGTTGTAGGCTTCCACCATATCCATGTGGTCGGACAAATTTAATTTTTCAATCAAATTATTATCAAGTTCCGGAAAACGTGTATCAAGAATTTCATCTTCTAGAAGGACAATCCCACCAACTATCTGTATCCAACCCTTAACCTTTTTCCAGCCCCTTAGAGCATTAGTTTCTTTAGATTGTTCCGAATCATAAATGTTAATTAAACCATAACTTATTCCGCCAAACCCAAGAATGCCGGCCACTAGTGGTAAAGATAAACCCCCTGTGGTCACAATAACCCCAACTGTTGCAAGTCCTGCATTTGAAAGTTTAGGCTTAAAGGTAAAACTCAGAGATAAAACAAGTACCGTGGCAACTGTTAAAGAGAGGCATTTTTTTGCAATTTTTCTAGTCATGATCTGCTCCTTCCCCAAAGTTAGTAGGGGGGTGTTAGTATGTAAACTTGGGCGCAAGTTAGCCGCAATCTTGCGGTGTGTCAAGTAGATTGCACGGTATGCACGACTGCGAATGAGCCTTATTGATCGTTCGTCTTTACGTTTTCCCTTTAGGGGGCTCATCATGGAAACCAGGAAGTTTTCTTACTTCTTCCAAACCCAAATTTTCAACATCGTTAACCCAAACACTTAATTTTCGAATATCCTGAAGTGGAACCTTCTTTAAATCTTTTTGGGCTCTGCTACTGATGATAATTAGCCTATTTATCATCTCGATATATTTGTACACCAAATAGGTGAACATATCAGTTAGTTTGTAATTGTTAAGAAACCAAAAAAACATAAAATATACTCTAAAAATCAATAAGTTGCAGGTGTCGCACAGTGTTGACGGAGCCGTACTGCCGTGGCATAATTATTAGATAGAAGGACGTATGATGAAGTTTAAGCATCCATCTATTAAGTCATTATATCTGCTTGTATTTACGGCAGTGTCAGCTTGTCGTGTGGGAGGGGACCCAATAAATGATGCAGAAATTAGTGCTGATAAAATAACAGCAGATTTTGTTTTAGTAAGTGTTAGCGACAGCTCTTATGATTTTGGATATGTAAACACGTCAAGCAGTAGCACAAAAACTTTTACAGTTTCAAATTCAGCTGCCAGTAAGGTTTCATTAACTTTTTTAAATTCATCATCGCCTTTTACAATGTCAAATGGTTGTGACTCAAAATTAGATCCAAATAGTTCATGCGTAATATCAGTAACTTTCGCTTCGGGTGTGGCGGGTTCCTATTCATCATCATTTAATGTAACAGCCAAAATGAAATCAGAAGATGGAATGTCTGCGGCTTCAAAAGGTTTAAAAGTAAATTTAGTGGGTGCGGCTGTTGATAGTCCTGTGGTCGCTAATGATGCTTTATCAACCAACGAGGATACCGCAATCACATTTGGTGCAAACGTTACGGCTAATGATTCAGTAACGAGTGGTTTTACGTTATCGTTAACCTTCGTGTCTGGGGCCTTAAATGGAACCATTAGTGGTTTAACTTACACACCAGATCAAAACTGGAATGGTACCGAGATCCTAACCTATGTAGTTACAGATAGTAACGCTGCAACCGCAAATGGAACCATTACTCTTACGGTTACTGCAGTAAATGATGATCCTACTTTAACATCTGAAGCTTTTACAGCGCCCTACGGTGCCGTTAACAATTTACTTGCACTAACATCTTCAGATACTGAGGGTGACACAGTAACTTTTACCGCAATTAATTGTGATAGTGGAGGCTCAGCAACTATTGAAAGTGCAACAAGTGGAATTGTTAGGTATTCACCAGCAGCTGCTGTAAGTGCCGTGGAAACCTGTACAGCAACTTTAGCGGATAACGGAATTCCTAACGCTTCGGTTAATAGAACTTTTAATGTTACAATTACGGAAGCGTCTAAAAATAGCGAAAGAGCAACTTTGGTAAATCCTGTCGCAGCTAACGAATTTGCAAGGGACCCTTCAACTGGTGCTTTATATGTTGGTGGGACTTCAGGAACAAGTGGTTATGTTGCAAAATATAGTTCAGCGGGTGGTGCGCCGGTGTGGTCCCATACATTTGGAGGTTCGGGCACTGAATATGTGGTTGGACTTGCCGTTACAACTGATGGCGGTGTTGTCATTATGGGTAGGCACTTAAATAATGGTGCTGCATTTGCAATAAGCAATTGTGCAGCAATTCATCAAACACCTTCGGCAACAAGAGTGAACACTTTTCTTGTAAGACTAAATTCTGATGGAACCTGTGTTTGGGCCAGAGACTACGGTACAGATATTCAAGTTTATGGAAAGGAAATGGCGATTGATACATACACCGATGACGTTTTTCTTGCTGGTATGTATGCAAACGGAAATATCACTTTTGGCGGCGATACTCTTCCTGCGGTTAATACCTTTACTTCGTTTATTACTAAAATCAACTCAGCAGGTACCGCACAATGGGCAAGAGCTTTATATGACGCTCACACAAATTGGGACGACCCAAGGGCCGTTAGTGTAAGGACAATGGATCCAGGAGGTGCCGGTGAAGAGCAAGTAGTGTACTTTGCAAACTATGGTTACAGTAATATTACTTCGACCTCAACAACGGGAACTGACAACGGAGTTGTCTTTACAGTGGGTGCCACTTGGCATGCGCAGGTTATCCGCTATGACGGAACTACTGGAAGTAGAATATGGGCAGATAATTATCTTACATCTTATGCAGAGCCTATAATGACTATTGATTCAGCCGGAAACCTACATGCGGTGTTGCGCTATTCGGACGATAGCGTGACCTATAATGACACTATAATTACTGATACTACAAGAATTGATGGTGTACTTCAAACGGCAGGTACGGATATTACGCTTACAAATTCTCAGGCTGGATCTGCTACCGCTGATGCCATTTTAATTAAACTCAGATATGCAGACGGAAAAGTGCTGTGGCTTAGAAATATTCAAGGAGGTTCTGCAAATCATGAACAGTTTCCGGGTGGTCTTAACGTTGATGATAGCGATAATGTTTACCTATCAGGGGAATTTGCAAGTACAAATTTAACAACCTATGGCGGACCAACAATTGCAAATTCTACTGCGGCCGGCGTTAAATACGAAGGAATATTAATAAAATATGATTCTGATGGTAATTTTGTTTGGATAACAAATGCAGGGGCAGATGGCGTTGACAGCATATTTCACAAACAAGCTGTTACTACAACTAGTGCCTCAGTTTTTACAATATATCAAAGTAATACAACTTATTCATTATTTGAGATAACACAATAAGCTTATAAGTAATTGCTCAGATTTTTTATAGTTACTACTGGGCCATCCTGGGGTGTTACGCTTTTAGTTATCTTTTTTTCTTTCTTAGCCTTCCAATTTTCATAACATGCGCAATGTTTGCGTTTTTATCAATTTTTGGAAATAAAATTGGTTTTTGAGTTGCAATTAAAGTTGCAACCCCCGGACCATGACCTGCAAAAAGACAATCTGAGTGTACAATTATTCCAATTGTGATGGCCCCCTTGCGCCAGCTCCTGCCATAAGTGTTATCATGATCAGTGATTGCAACAAAATCACCAAACTTTAACTTATCAAGGCCTAAGCGTTTAATTTCTTTTTTATCGGTTGTCATTATATCGTAGTCGCCTGTTCCCATTGAAAGAGAGCCAACACCTGAACCCATTAAATAACCAGGTACGATTGCAGCAACCGGCACTTCAAGCTTGCCGCCTTTTAGTTCTTTGATTTTCATTTTTTTAAGTAAATTAGGATCAAGGTTATAAATCATTACATCTTTATAATCTAAAAGTGCTAAACCCTGGCCCCAGCTTTTAATTAAAAATTTGTCATCTAAAGTTAATTTATCTAGAACCTTATCGGGAAAATCTATTATTACGTGCTCCGCTCCACCATGGTGGCCCGTTACCACACCTTTTGAGCCTTTAGCCTTACCACCAACAACAATAGCCTCATTTCCAACACAGGAATAATAATGATAGGATTGATTTGCTTCACTGAAGCGTTTTTCGGGGTTAACAATAGTTGAAACGCCGGGCTCAATGTGATCGCCCGCCCAGCCAAAGGCCGAATCGCCAACCTTAACGTTGTAACAGATCCCACCAATGCTTGGCAGTAGAAAAGGTTTTCCATCATGATCAACACCATGCCTTCCTGCGCCTGATGGATATGAAACTTTACCCTGAACCGAAAATTTAACAACTGATTTTTCATTTGTTTTAAGCATTATGTATGATCTCCCTTGTGATCCTTGAGCCTATTTAGCCGGTAATTATATGTCAATTATTTTAGTGGTGTTGCGGCGCGAAAACATGGTTTATGGTTTTTGTGTCTTAGAAGTCTAATGATTTGCGAAAATGTGTTATGTGGTTAAAATGAATAAGCTGAGGTAAAAAAATGGAACCTGAAATAAAACTATTCAATACATTGGGCCGTAAAATTGAAAAGTTTACTCCAATGCAAAGTGGAAAAGTGGGCCTTTATACCTGTGGGCCAACCGTTTATGGTTATGCCCATATTGGAAACCTGCGTTCTTATATATTTGCGGATCTTTTAAGAAGGATGTTTGAATATTTTAACTACGATGTAAAACAGGTTATGAACATAACAGATGTTGGGCACTTAACGAGCGATGCTGATGATGGTGAAGATAAAATGGAGGTCGGTGCTAAGCGTGAAAACCTGACCGCCTGGGATGTTGCAAAAAAATATACAGATGCTTTTTTTGAGCACACAAAAAAATTAAACATAAAAACGCCACACATTGTGTGTAAAGTTACTGATCATATTCAGGAGCAAATTGATTTAATTTTACGATTAGAAAAAAATGGTTTCACTTACAAAACTTCAGATGGCATTTATTTTGATACTTCAAAGTTTCCACGCTATGGCGATCTGGCAAAGCTTGATATTGAAGGGCTTGAGGGCGGTATAAGGGTGGACCAGGCTGAAAAACGCAGCAAAACAGATTTTGCTTTATGGAAGTTTTCACCAACTGATGTAAAACGCGCAATGGAATGGGCGGCCCCCTGGGGTAGGGGGTTTCCGGGCTGGCACATTGAATGTAGTGCTATGAGTATGAAATATTTAGGAGAGCAGTTTGATGTTCACACTGGGGGCATTGATCACATTCCTGTGCATCATTCAAACGAACTAGCCCAGTGCGAATGTGCAACAGGCAAAACTCCGGTTGTTAAATACTGGATGCATGGTGAGTTTCTGGTTTTTGGTGATTACGAAAAAATGAGTAAATCAAAAGGTAATGTGTTTACTCTTGATGATCTTGTGGATAAAGGGTTTGACCCACTTGATTACAGGTATTTTTGTGTTGGTTCCCATTATAGGCGCCACCTAAGTTTTACTTATGAGGGACTTAAAGGGGCAAGTATAGGGTTTTTACGGTTAAAAGAGCGCATAAATGAACTTTCAAAAAACATAAAAAAAGATTCAAAGCCAGATTTCAGTGATCCAATTGCAAAAAATTATCTAGATAAGTTTCAAGCCACAATTGCATCAGATTTAAGTACTCCTGAGACGCTTGCAAATCTTTGGACACTGCTTGGTGATAATAAACTATCAAACGAAAACAAATACTTTCTTGCGCTTGAACATGACAAAGTATTTGCGCTTAACCTTGATAAACCAATTTCCCCAAAGCAACTTGATGTGCCTGACATCGCACTTAAACTTCTTGATGAAAGGCAGAAATTTCGTAAGGAAAAAAAGTGGAGCGAGGCTGACAAGGTAAGGGATAAGTTAAAACGAATGGGTTTTGACATTGTTGATACCGCACAGGGGCCAAAACTTAAAAAGAATTAATAATTCTTTATTAGCTAAAGGTGTGCCTAGCATTAAAACAGTGGTGCACTTTAAATATTAATATTCAAACGAGCTTCCACCTAAAAATTCCCTCAAAATTGAATGTGAGGGTACTACTTTTTTAGGTATTGGCTGAAAGTACGATAAAAACTTAAGCAAACTTACAGCTTCTGCATAGGCAGGTGAATTGCGCATTACTTCCTTAAGTCTTGGCTCCGCCATTGTTTTAAGAACTGCAAGTTCATAAATCAGAGCTGTGTTAAAAAACACATCGGCTTCTTCCTGGAAGGGAAAAACATGTTTGGTTTCACCGGATCTTACAAGTGGCCAACTTAAAATTGTCTCAGTGGCAGAATAGTTTCTGAATTGGTAGTCTCTGATCATGCGCCTTAAAAGTCTGTTTGTTGTAGTTGGAATTCTGTTGTGTTGATCGAGTGGTACTTCGGTTAAGGCGCTTACGTATATTTTAAATATATTTTCTCTAGGTAAATTAGCGGAAAACAGAGGGTTATTACCATGGATTCCCTCAACTAAAATTATACTCTTTTCTGTGGGTTCGATAATAAAGCCTGACATTTTGCTTTTACCAGTTTTAAAATCATACTTTGGAAGTTCAATTGCTTTGTTTTTTATGATCTCTTCAAGGTTTTGCTGGATAAGTGCAATGTTCAGGGCATTTGGCGATTCAAAATCTGGTTTGCCATTATCGCCAAGTGGGGTCTTGTCTCTATCAATGAAATAATGGTCCATTGGAATAAGCAGGGGCTTAAAACCATCAATTCGTAACTGAATTGCAAGACGTTTTAAAAAGGTGGTTTTGCCGGAAGCCGATGGCCCCGACACAAAAACTACTTTTATGTGTTTTTGTGAAGCAATTGTATCAGCTATTTGGGCTATTTTCTTTTCATGAAAAGCTTCTGCTATTAAAACAAACTCAGTAAATTTATCTTCAATAATGACCTTGTTTAACATGGCAACATTTTCCACTTCAAGAATATGTCGCCATTTAAGGGTTTCCTGGAAAACTTCAAATAATTTTTTATTTTTTCTAACCCGAGGAGCTTTAAGAGGATGAAAACTGGAGGGAAGTTGCAGTAAAATGCCCTTTGCATATGCTGTGATTGAAAAGTGTTTTATGTACCCAGTGGATGGTGCCAGATAACCATAAAAATAATTAACATGGTCCTCGAGTGTGTAAATGCTGGCTTTTTTTGCTGTTCTGTAGCTAAGCAGTGCGGCCTTATCTTTTTTCCCTGACTTTTTGAAAATGGCAATTGCTTTTTCTATTGCAACTTCTTCGCGCTCAAAGGGGATGTTGGCCTTTGAAATTTCCATCATTCTTTTTTTGAGTCTATTAATTAAAGTTGAATTAATAGCTGGAACACCTGAAATTTTACAAAAAAGACCATTAGACACAGGGTGCAGAATTTTTATCTCAGACTTGGGGTGGGTGTCATGAAGCGCCTTAATGAGTATAAAAACGGCGCTTCTTTGGTAAATTCTTTTCCCATCAGCAGAATCAAGCTCAACAAAGCCAAGCGTTACATTGCTTAAAAGTTTTGTGTTAAATTCCTTAACTTGGTTATCGACAATGGCGGCAATAATATTTTTGTCCTTATCTTTGCCAATAATTTTTAATACTTGTGATATTGAAACACCAGAGTTTAGCTCCAGCGATTTACCCTGTGGTAGTTTTACCTTAATTTTCATTAATGTTTGGTTCCTGTTGGTTTTGAACACTAACTTCAAGAACATTCGATTTGAATATTGCTAATTTTCCAATATATGCCTTTGCGTACACGAAGTATTCCCCGTTAGGTGAAACACCAGTTCGCCATCCAATTTTAAAAAGTTTACCTGGGTTTTCAATTGTAATGCGTTTTTTATAGGAACTATTTTTGTTTTTTAAAAAAAGTGAGACTCTTCCTGGAGGTAAATGTGATGTGTCCGCGTTAAGTTTAAAGTATATTCTTTTAGAAACAGTGCCTGTCCGGTCATCAAAATCCTTGGTGAGTTTAAGATTAATGTTTTGTGGTTCGTTTGCAAAAAACACTAAAACACTATGGGAGTTTAGTGTTTTGCCACTATTTGTAACGCCTCTGATCTTAATTTCATATAAACCATCCCTGAATTCATGGGTGTCAATAATGGTTGAAAAAGAATGCGTGTCAATTCTGCCCATTTTTACCTCCGCACCAGTGTCAGTATCTTTGATCAAATAATCAATAATATTTATTTCGTTTTGGCTAAAGTTTTGGGCTTTAAGATAAAAATGCCCCCTTAATGCATCAAGGTTGTTTGGATAACTGATTTTAACCATACCATCAAGTGGTGCAACAAAAACCTGGTGCGACCAGTTTCCAACTTCGCTTGCATCTTTTCTTTTTATTCGAAAATAACCCCGCTCCCCCCAGTGCGTGCCCCAGCTATTTTTAATGATCCATGACCCAGTGGGTTCATCATAACCAACTATAACCACGGCGTGTCCACCAAGTTCTTCTCCTGTAACATGTTCATAGATGCCGCTTTTATAAAACATTAAATCTTCATAAACAGTCATGGTTGTATATATGGGACCCGATTGTAATGCTTTTTTAATTTCCTGGTAGCTCCAAAGTTCTTTGTAGCTTTCAATTTTATATAATCTGGTTTCAAATTCCGGACAAGACATACGGCAAGTCAGCTCTTCACCCATGCGTCCACTGGTATAGGGGAAGCATGTTTCGTCAGGAACACCATTTGATTTTAAAAATGCAATGCCGGTAAAAGGATAGGTTCCATTACAACTTCCTGCTCCGCACGACAGCAAGTGCTGTTCCGAAAGGTCCACGTCAAGGTTGGGGTTATTATTAGTAATGTTGATCTGCGCCTCAACGGTCCCCAAGGTGGCAAAAGAAATACAACTTCCACAGTATCCCTGGTTTTTTACATCGGTTATCCAGTTGACACCTTTATTGTCCCTCCAGTCCAGGTGGTCCGGTAAGTTGTCGTTTTTCGGAGGTAAAATAACATTAAATATGCTTTTTTGTTTGTTGTTAATTAGGCCAAATTGACCCAAGTTCTGCTTAAGGCCAAGCATGTTCTGGGTGCGGACATTAGTGGCCCGCCACTTAATATTTGATCTTTTAGAAAGCTCACTCACAAGCTCGTTTAAGGTCAGCGCATTTACTTGTACGGTAAGAAAAATCAAGAAGAAAAAAGACAAGTATATTTTCATTTAAATTTTCCCCCAGACATGTAAGTTTATAACATAATAATTAAAAAAAAGATAAATTAAGCATTCCTGTTAAGGTAAATTAAATAGTGTTATTATAATAAAATATTATGAAGCGCTTTGTTATTTTTTTAATTTTAGCTTCAGTTTACATTGTGGTGGTTTCAGTATTGGGACTGGCACCTGATTATTTAAAATATAAAACCTTCTTTCATATAATTAAGTATTTACCATATTTGTTGTTTATAATTGTTGGTGTTTTGGGCCTCCAACTTAACCAGACAAGGTTGTTTTTTTCAGGTTTGTCCTTTGCTGTTTCGTTAT
>CAZQUK010000111.1:0-10203 GCA_964596435.1 uncultured Oligoflexia bacterium | reverse complement strand
GGCAGGCGGTTATCATAATAACAACGCGGAAACTTAACCGACCAAGGAACATCAGTTACTCGTCCAACAATTTCACTATTAAAAAAATTACCTATTCTAACCATCAATGCGCCAAGCGCTGCTGACATAGAGAACCGATCAAGAACTTCTACAACCCTAAGCTTTTCTCTTTTTGCATAAAACAAAAGGGCCAAAATAATCCCAATTGTTGCTCCGTGACTTGCAAGTCCACCTTCCCATACATAAAGAATTTCAATTGGATTTCTTAAATAACGAGATGGTTCATAAAAAAGCACATGTCCCAAACGCGACCCGCCCAATACACCTATTATTCCAATAAAAACAAATCGCTCAAGCTGTTCCTGCGTCCGACCCCCTCTTATCATTTGCCAGCGCCAGAAAAAATACCCACCAGCAATCATGGCCGCAAATATCAGACCATAGTAGCGAAGTTTAATTGGTCCAAGTTCAAGCAAAATTGGTGAAATATCCCAAACAAACAAAGCACAACCCTCCAACTTACTGATCTTATAACAAGCAGTTAATAAGATTATGGTTTTACGCAATAAGCCAATAATTTATAAATTTACTTCATCGTAAAACCTAACTAAACTTAATATATTCTATTATTAACATTTTTTACAGGAAAGCTTTATGAAACACATTAATTTTATGCTTGTTGCAATTATTCTGGCTCTTTCGTTTTTACCAACCCAGCTGCATAAAACAGCATTAAGTAATAACACACCAAGAAAGCAAAGAATTATTGGACCGTATAAAATTATTATTAAAACACAAAACAGTAAACAAATTCAAAAAATTGCCCGTCTTGGAATAATAATAGATAACGTAAACAATGGAACGCTTACTGCGTACGCCACAAAACAAGATTTAGGTATTCTTCAAAAACATAAAATTCCATATAAACACATAAAACCAGATAACGGACCATCTAATGAAAACACATCGGGTTATTACACCTACGAAACACTGACATTTAAGCTCCAGGAGCTTCAGGAAAGATATCCTGAAATTTTAAATTTAATTTCAATTGGAAAAACCGTTAGTGGACGTGAAATGTGGTTTGTAAAAATTTCCGATAACGTTGCTTTAGATGAGGCAGAGCCGGAATTTAAATTTATTTCAACCATGCATGGTGATGAAGTTGTAGGACAAGAAATGTTGGTGAAGCTGATAGATCACCTAGCAGCAAATTACCAGAGGGATCCAAAAATTACTGAACTTGTAAACAGTACTGAAATTTGGATAATGCCAAACATGAACCCGGATGGAACAGCAATGCGTAGACGTCATAATTCAAACTATGTTGATCTTAACCGTGACTTTCCTGACCCTACCTCTGATTATATAAACACAAAAAGCGGGCGCGCAATAGAAACACAAAACGTTATGCGCTTTACAGAAAAGCATAATTTCGTACTATCTGCCAATTTTCACGGCGGAGCCGTAGTTGTTAATTACCCATGGGACTCACAAAATGACCTTATGCCGGAAGATGCTCTTGCAAGAAAGCTTTCTCTGGAATACTCAAAACGAAATTTACCAATGTACAATTCTAGGAGCTTCCCGCAAGGAATTACAAATGGTTATGACTGGTACCCAATTTATGGTGGAATGCAGGATTGGAACTACCATTGGCACAATTGTCTTGATGTAACGATTGAGCTTTCCCAGAACAAATGGCCCAACTACTCAACAATTGAAAACTATTGGGGAGAGAACAAGAACTCACTACTGGCTTACATTAACCAAATCCATTATGGAATGAAGGGTTTTGTTTATGATGCCAGAAGCATGGAACCCATAAAGGCTAATTACAAAATCCAAGGACTTGATAAAACATTTTATTCATTCTTGCCTCATGGCGATTTTTATAAATTACTATTACCTGGAAACTATACCGTAGAATTTTTTGCAGAAGGTTATAAATCGAAGACAATCAATATCAATGTTGAAAAGCGAAAATCTTTACCGGTAAGGATCGAGCTTGAGCCTAAAAATTAATAAATATTTTTTTACTATAATAATTATTTACCCGCTCTTATTGATGCTTGGTTGCACAACATCACAAAGCGAACCTGAGCTTTGTCGCGACTCTTTTATAACGTGCCACGAAAACGAAATCGAAGTTTGCACGCCAAGAGGGGGCCTTTGCGATCATTGTTATTGTAAACAAATAGTTGAATAAAAAAAGAAGCAATAGATTCCAACGGCTAAAGTCGTAACGTGCGGCATCCCATCACTTAGACTGGCAAGCGCTTGTATTGAAGGCACCCCGCAGCACCACTTTTTTTATAGACCAATTATAATACGGATGACAATTTTTCGGTGCACTTTGGGTAGTATCTTTTTGATCCCAGCATAATTTGGTGTCAAAAAGTCACAAGAACCTTTGTTGTATTCTCCTGTTATTACAGCATGTTACATCCGTTTTGGTTTTGGCACGCTAAATGCTTTAGCTACTATTCATAGGTTGCTGCTTCAAAACCTGTAAAGCGGAAGGTTGGTTGAGCTTAGAAGTGGCGGCTCTTATCAGAATCCCACCACACCGGTTAACGGAACAAACTCCGTACCGTCAATTCACGCCCACCAATGCGCCGCTGACCCCGATGGGGTCAGCCGGATCTACTTTAAAAGGACACTCTAAATTAAAAAATCAGAAATAGTATTATTAAAAAACTAATTTTTTTGCCCAATATAACATCTGCTTAGTTGGCTTAACTTCTTTACCAAAATATCTTGATGTTATAATTGCAGACTCTTCCGGATTGTCTTCCACTTCAAGTTTTGACTCCTCAATGGCTTCCTTTAGCGGCCTTATAAGAGAGTACTCCGCCGCCCTATATGCCCTATTTTGATTTACAATTCCTGAAGAAACCACTTTGCCACTTAACCACGCCTTAACATCTACTGTGGACATTAAAATTTTCTTCACATCCATGGGTTTTAAGCCTGGATTTATGTTTTTTATGTTTGAGGCAACCATCGTAACAAATGGTACAGCCATTGATGTACCTGACATAGGAACTCTAAAATCCCTCTTTGGACCAGGAACCGAACTCATAATAGCAACACCGGGGGCCGCAACATGAACAGTATTGGCACCAAAGTTTGAAAAATTAGCTAGTGATTTATATCCGTTTGTAGCTGCAACTGATATTGAATTAGAAACATCAACATTTGCAGGAAATATTGGCAGTAAATCGTTATCGGAGGTTTCGTTTCCGGCGGCTACAACAAATAATGTTCCAGATGATTTTTTCATCCATTTTTTTCCAATGGGGTCAAATGAAGCAAATATTTTTTTTGTTTCAGCAGAAAGCTCCTCTGGCGTCGGGTTCTGATTACCAGCAAGTGCCAAATATTTTTTTGCAACGAGTGCAAGTGGCACGCCAATACTGTAATTTGCAACTTCCATTTTAGTTTCATTTAAATAGTCTGAAACAGTAATGAATATTTTATTGGATTCACGTGCAAAAAGGTCATACATCCAACTGCTTTGGGGCACATTTCCATTTACTTTATTAAGAAAACTAAAAATGTAACCAAATGGTTCATGTGCTTCCGGGGGCTGGGCATCCGGAAATATTCTGGCCGACATAATTTTCACTTGTTCATTACCGGAAGCAATAACGCCAGAGCAGTGGGTGCCGTGTGCGTATTGCCCGTAATAATTCAGGTGATTTCTTAACTTCATCTTTTTATCCTCAGGGAGCGAGGCAACATTATCTTCCCAGAATTTTCTATCCTCCTCAGTAATGGTTCCCAGCTCAATCTTTGATAAAATAAAAAAGATTCTATAAACCACCGGATGGATTCCAGAAATGTGTTCTGGATAAAATACTTTTTTGTAATTATCTGCAAAATTCCAACCGTTTACATCATCAACTTTTCCGTTTCTGTCATCATCAACATTATTACCGGCTCTTTCGTGTTTATTAAACCAGGCCTTATTTTGAAACCAATCATGATCAAAATAAGTACCGGAATCCACAACAGCAACGTTTGAAGCAACAGCCGATATATTTAAAGCCAGCATGCCCGCTAATATTAATTTAAAGGTTTTTTTCATATGTTTATGTGTCTCCCCCGACTAGTTGTTGATATCATCCCTTAAAAACTTGTAATTTTTACCAATAATTTCATTCTGACTATTTTCTGACTTAATTAAAAACGGATTATAGTTTTGCTCGAAAAGCCATGAAACGTGGTATTTGGAAAATTCATCCTCATAATTATTACTTCGTTTTAGCTCAAGCATGTAGTTAAGCAAATATGCTTCGTCCTGCATACCAGCTTGTGCAAACCCTTTTAATATGCCAACAAGTTCACCAATTATAAAATCAGGAACCGGCACCGGAAATGCCCTTAGGCCCACGGATAACAACCAGGAAACATTCCGTTTTAGAGTAATGGCGACAGGCACCTTATAATAGTGAGACATTGGGGCACCAAGCTCCCAGAAATAGAGATTGTGCTCGCTCATTAGCGAGTACAAAGCTTCAACTTTTCCTGAAATTTTGCAGGCACCAAAATAGTCGTGATGGAGATCAACTTCACAGCCCTTATTTAAAACCAAATCTGAATTTAGTTTTGCTAAAAGAACCTTTCTTGCTTTTTCTGTCTGATATTTTACCCGCTTACCTACCTTGTAAAATTCATCCAGATTTATAGGTTCGCCGGTAATTATTGAATTAATGTACTCGTTAACCAACGAGGCCCTATTTGCAAATAATATTTGCGATGCCCTCAAAGTGGCGGGACCAGAAATTTCTGGCCTTATTATGGAGTCAAGATTTAACTGTAAAGTGTCCTCCATCTGGTTGACGTGATAGTCATACATCATATCCAAAAAATCAAAAACTTCCGTAAATGCAAGCCTAATAATATCCTTCGAGGCTGGAACTGGAACATAGTCCAATAAATAATTGACAGCCTTATAAATAACGGACCTTATCAAACCTTCAACGGCAAGTTTATACTGTATGTTGTAATCAACTAGATCGATTGGTCCTGAAAGTGGCAAAAAATCAAACTCTAAAAAAACATCAAAAACTTTTTCAAGTTCGTTCCAATCAAATCTTATTGACGAAAGTAACCGCTCAGGGTTCTCAATAAAGCCCTCAAATTCAGCCCCTTTAAACCGACTTGCGCTCGCAGCTGCATAAAGATCTTCTTTTTGTCTTTTTGAAAAATAAAATCTTTCCCCCAAATAAAGATCAGATAAACGAAAGGATGTTACTATGCCGTTTTTAGAAAACTTGGCCCTGGAATTTTTCTTAAAACGGATTTTTGAAATCCATGAGTTCTGTAAATCATTCTGTGTAAAATTATTTTTAAAATGTTCTATGTTATTAAAAACCGTATCGTAATCACCATCGAGCCAGGCCAAATAATCTTCGGCCTGAAATTTTTGAACAGGAACCTTAAGCACCACAACCTTTCCAAGCGCACTTCTTAATGTTGGAAAAGACAGGTCATAAACCTTACAGGGCTTTCCTTCTTTTGTGAAAGTTGTCACTATTTTTTCAGAATTCTTTTTAATATCCTTTTCAACACAAGGGGTTGCGGTATGGCTCTTATTTACCCATTTTATAACTTCAATTATTCTTGAAATACTATGTTCTGATTCTGATAAACCACCGTTTATTTTTTTCTGCCTAAATTGATCGATTTTTTTTACCAGTTGATCTTCAGCTGCTGTTGCGCTGGCTACTTTTGAAAACGTTAACGGTATAATCAAAGAAAGAACCAATACAAAAGAAATCTTTTTATAAAAAATCATCTATCCCCCCTTAAAAGATTAAGTACAAAATAATCGTTCAATACTTTCACGAATGTATATATGCTGCAAGTCTTGGTGCGCAAAAAAAGCACCCACAGTGCTGTGCGGCGTGAGCTCTACAAGCTAATAATCCGAGCTTCCCGGTGGCTTCCTGTTTTGTTTTATTTCTGCACGTTCTCTTTTGGTTTTTAAGATTTTCTCTTTGGCCCTTTTTGTACGCTTTCGTTTTTGCCTTTTAATTTTTTCAATTTTCCTTTGATTCTCGCTTCTTCTTTTATTTTCAAGCTCATCAATTTTTTCCAAAAGCCTTCTTAGGGCAAAAAACCTGTTTAACCCCTGAGTGCGCTGCGAGCTGCACTTAATGCGCAGACCGGTTGGGACATGGTGCAAAAAAACACAGGTTGAAACTTTATTTACGTTTTGCCCACCCTTACCAGAGGAATGTATAAATTTTTCGACTATATCGCTGCGACTTACACCAAGAGCCAACATTTTTTTTTCAAGATTCTCAATCTTTTTTTTGCTTGGTGTCATTTTAGATAACTATTATCGTCCTGGTTCCTTATCATAAAAAATTTCTCTTATTTCATCCTCAAGCCCCTTGATACCGGCATGAAGGCTTCCTTTAATTAAATTTATTAATTCCTTTTTTATTGAAACCTTAACTCCTTTATCGCTAAGTCCGAGATACATGGCCTTTAGCGCCCTGGATAAGAGAGTAAATCTTTCCTTAATTTTGTGTTGACTCTCTGTAGTTTGAAATTTTGAATGCACCGAAACCACCTCTTTTATAATTTCAGAAAAAGCTTCTCCATCAAGACCTTGAAGTGCTTGGATAATGAAACTTTTACCACCATCCTCAGCAGGTTCTGTAGCAAGCGCCCTAATTGTATCTTCACCAAGAAGGATATCTCTTAGTGCTTCTTTACTTGTATTTGTATCATTCCCCCTAGCGTTTAACTGCTGGTTAATAAAAATGGGTAGAACGTTAATTGCAAGACTATAGTCAACGTTTAATCTTAAATTATCTCTGTAACTATTTCTTCCATTCTTTGGATAAGATGCCCAACGCTCTCTTAGTAGTGGCCATAACTTTGAAACAGTGGGTTTGAGACCCAAAAGCACGTTCTTGCCCTCAAGAAGCTGCCTATAATAATATGCCGCCTGTTCGGTCTGTTTCGTTTCTATCATGGCATCAAAAAGAGCAGATACAGTTTGACGATTTTCCTGCGCACAAAGTGCCGCTTTTTTTCTTTGCTTAAAAACACAAGTTTTCAAGTTTTCACAACTACTAGGAGCGGATAAACAAGAAGAGCTTTTTTCAGCACAAACAGGATCCCTTATATATGCAAGCATGCGCTCAAGCTCTTTTTCACTTAAAACCCGCGGTGAATTTGATTTCATCCAGATGTTTGAAATTGCCACGGCCCTCATTGCGTTAGTTCCACCATAATGACCACTAGGTGTTCTTGTCGATGCGCCCAAGATGTGTTTTACAAGTAAAATTTTATTTTCTGGCTTAAAATTATTATAAACTTCTGATTCACTCAAAGCACTCATTACTTGGGCCGCAATTGCCGAAACAACTGGTGCCGCAAAACTTGTACCATTAACGAACCCCGTACTTGTTTTCGCGCAGTTTAAATTTTTTACCTTGGTTTCGGTGTTTACAATTGAAATTGGTGATAAATACGCAAACACATTTTCACCAGGCGCCATAATGTTCCCTTTATAAGATTCTTTTGCTCCCACCCCACTAAAATCTTCAGCCTCTACAAACAAAATGGGCCCTTTGCTCTTGTTTAGATTCGGCATATTTTCCGAGTCTCCCTTATTACCTGCGGGGAAAATTAATAGACACCCCCGATCAGAAAAACTTTTAAGAATATCCGCATCAATTTCTTCATTTCCAGAAAAACTTACATTTATTATCTGATTTCCATCTGCGCATGCCTTTTCGATAGCCAAAACCAACAACCCGTAAGACGTGGTTCTGTCAATTCCGGCAGTTGTACTATATACACTAATATCGGCTCTTGAAGTTACACCACCCGGTCTTTTGCCACCAATAACCGATGTAACCGCCGTACCGTGACCGTAATAATCCTCTTCTGGGTCACTGGCCCCGTCCCAGCCCTTTATGAATTTTACTGGGGAGTTTCGCATAAAACAACAATCCTTTGGATCATTATGAAAGCCCGTATCGACAACAGCAATTCTAACTGACGACACTGAACCTTTATGAATGTTTGTTAGCTCCATCTCTGCAATATCCGCATCAACTCTTTCGCTGGCCCAAGACATTGACATTCCATTATTTTCACATTTTGTGTTTTCAAAACACTTCTTTGCAGAAATATCTGCCGTAAGACTTTCAATTGCTTTTAAATTTATTTCTCCCGGAGTAAATTCATTTTCACAGTTGCAGTCGCGTGCGTCTCGGATATGGGTGCCGTCACCATTTTTTTGCAAGTAAAAATCAGAATCTCTTTGAATCCATTTTATTCCTTCTATTTTTTTCAATTTTTGAAGCACATCTCCGGTTATTAATTTTTCTGACCTAGCGACAATTAATAAACCAATTGCGGATTTCTGCTTGGCAACAATGGAAACATCCGCCTTAAGTAAATTATTTTCTGTTTTTTCAAAAGCGGCGTTAGCATCAACAAGGATAAAAAGTTGAACATCATTTGTTGTTAATTTCTTATTCTGAATTTTTTCAAGTTCTTGTTCTGCCAGATCCTCTTTATACGGATCGGTGCGCGCGCCCCCCTCGTCCGGACCTAACTTTTCTATTGGCCAAGAAACCTTACTAGCCAGAATAAAGCTAACAAACAGAAGCAGTAATATTTTTGACCTCATGACTATATGTTATATTATCTAAACCTTCCAATCACTCTAAAATCCAGACAATTCCACCCGGCACCAACTATTTTACGACAAAAGATTGACAGGTTAAAATTAGAAAATAAGATCAAAAACCTAATTAAAACCATATAAAATATCGATATGAGTTATAATCGTACTCTAAGCGTACAGTTATTATGTAACAAGGAAACTCGATGTCTAAATTAATTTATCTTTTTTTTGTGTGTTTTGCTCTGATTGCAACACAAGTCAGCGACCAGCCAAACGCGTCAGTAAACAATAAAAACATTCAAAGCGAAAATGCCAAATTAAATACACACCCCCTTCTGAATAATGATGGGCTGGCGCATAGGGTTCAGAAAAATTCAACGCTTTTTGAATCACTAAAAAAAGTGGGCCTTTCGCATCAGGATATTCATGACATCGTAAGTGCTGCAAAACCATATAAGAACCTTAACCGTCTTCCTGCGGGCATCAGTTACAACGTTTATCGCGAACTTCTGCCAATTAACGAGCCCATGGGTATTAAAATTAAATTTTCTGAAGTTGATTTTCTTGAAATTTCAAAGACATCAAGCCTCACGTGGGAGGCCAAAACAATTAAAGAAAAAATTGAAAAAAAATATTACACTTTTTCCGGAATAGTATTAAGTTCGCTTTGGGAATCTGCAATAGATGCCAATCTGGACCCAAGCCTGATTATTGAACTAACCGAGGTTTTTGCCTGGCAGGTTGATTTTGCACGAGAAGTGCAAAAAAATGATCGGTGGCGATTAACAGTTGAAAAATATTTTGTTAAGAATAAAGATGTGGGTTGGGGAAAAATTGTTGCTGCAGAGTATGACCGCGGTGGTGAAATACATACCGCTATTTTTTTTAGTCAGGGCAAGAATGTTTCTGGCTACTTCACCCCTGAAGGCAAAAGCCTAAGACGAATGTTTTTAAAAACGCCAATGCGATTTGGAAGAATATCTTCCCGCTTTAGCTGGCGGAGATTTCATCCAATTTTAAAAAGAAGGATCCCACATCTTGGAGTTGACTACGCTGCAAAACCTGGAACTCCGATTCGTGTTGTTGGTGATGGAAAAGTAACTTTTGTCGGATGGAAAGGTTACGGTGGGAAAACAGTAAAAGTAAGACATAATTCAGTTTACAGCACCGCCTACAAACACATACAGGGATACGCAAAAGGAATAAAGAATGGCGCAAGAGTGAGTCAGGGACAAATAATTGGATATGTCGGTTCAACCGGAAGGGCCACTGGCCCACATCTTCATTTTGAATTCTATGAAAACGGAAGATATGTAGATCCCATGGGCCGTAAATTTCCCTCCGCAAACCCAGTGCCGCAACAATATCTTTCAGATTTTAAGCAAAAAGCGGAAAGATACCTTTCAACACTTTCACCGTGGTTTAGGCCGGGCATTACATTACAAGGTCCCGTTTTGGCCAGAATCAGAAGCGAAGACAATAATATCAAAACACAATAGCACCTTGGTGTTTCTTGCAAACAAGATAACAAACTGATA
>CAZQUK010000110.1:0-10218 GCA_964596435.1 uncultured Oligoflexia bacterium | reverse complement strand
TTGCTGTTCCCTGAAGTCTGGGTGCCTTAATTTCTCCATCAATCGGAAAGTCAAGCTCCACGCGACCGGTTGCTCTTTTTATTTCTGAAATAAAAAACTCTAAAACTGAAAGATCCAGATCGCCTGAGATTCTGCCCTTTAGTTTTGATTTATTTGAATAAAGATTTACTTTAACAATATTCTTATCACTTAAAAAGTTAACATCTTCCATCTGGAAGGTGCCGTCGTTAACCTCAAATTGCACGGGTTTTGAAAGTATAAACTTCCTGTCTTTTTTTATAAGTATATATTTTGACACCCGCACTTCGCCTGTTGATCTGTCAATTGCACCAGAATTAAACTTTAAATCCATTTTTGCAGAAACTCTGCCACGAAGCTCTTTATCGTTAATAAGTTTTGGATTTAATAAAAGCAGAAAAGGAGAAAAATCAAAATCACTAAACTCAAAACCAATACTACTTGGAATATCTTTGATTAAACTGTAATTGAATTTTAACTTACCCTGCTCCTGAAATAAGTTCCCATCGGTTTCAAGCACACCATCTTTTAATATAAGAGTAATATTACTTGGCGGCATATTTATACCACGAACCACCAGCGAATCAATATTAAGCTCAGTTTTAGAATCAAGGTGTTTATATGTTTTTGACCCTCTTTGCCTTAGTTCTGTTGTACCTTTAGTGGTAAACTTAAGATCTCCACGAATTGGAACATCAAGCCTTGCCACACGCGTAAGGTCATCTAAAACAAACCCACTACTCAGCACGCTCCAATCATAATATCCATCAAAAAATGAAATATGACCCGACAATTTTCCCCTATGCTTCCACGCAACAAAAGAATCCAAATAAAACTTGCCGCTATCATATCCACCGTTAAGTTTGACGCTTTTAAATCCCTCACCCCAGACGTCCCAACCACGACCTTCAAGGTTGGCTGAAACTTTAAGGGCATCTAAATTAACCTTCCCGGCCACTGTTACATCACCTTTAACGGCACCAGTAATGGTTTGTGGAAGCCACCAGAAATCCTTTAGCAGGTTATGAAAAATGGCAGTGAGATCCCTTGCATCGCCTTTTTTAAAATTTATGCTCATTTTTATTGAGTCATCACTTAGATCAATCTGACCGTTACCTTCATAAAAGGTCTGGGCCTTTTGTAGCTGCATGTTTTTGAAATGTAAAAGATCACGGGCCTCTTCCAGAGAAATCACACCTTTTAAATCTCCCCAGTACAAACCGAGATACTCTGCATTTTTTATATCTGCTATAAAATCAACAAACACATTTGATGAAGGGCCATGAATATTTACTTCTAATTTTCCCTCCCCTTTAATTGGTGATTCAGCAAGCATTCTAAAATCATCCAATTTAGCGTTGCCTTTTGCCCTTAAATCGTATCCGTTATTAAAGTCCACATTACCCGTAACTGAAAATTTTGACTCCGGAAGTTCAAGAACAAGGTCTTTAGGTTCAAGCCCACGCTCATTAATCAAAACCCCGCCCTTTAATTGGAACGCCACAGGAACATCAAGAATCCTGGTTAAAGGTAAAACTTTTCCCAGTTTTTGATTATCAAGCTTAAAATCGAGGATACTAAAATCCAAACTTGTATCAAGCGCCCACGTATCATCTTCATTTTGTATGTACCTTACATTTAGTGGACCTGTAACGCGAAAATCCAGAATAAATATTTTTTTCACACCGGGAGCCGCAAGCCAGTGAATGTGAGCATTATTAAGCTCCAGCCCAAGACTTTTATCTTTAAGTTCATTTAATGTTGCCTCAAAGGGTTTTATTTTTATTGCGCCACCAGATGCAGGCACGCCACCCGTACGCTGAACAACTTCAGATTCAATATTTCCTTTAGCTAAGGATATTTTTTGGTTTTTTGCGTCCCATCCGCCAACAAGTTCAAGAGTATCTGTACTCCATTCTTTATATTTAATTTTTTTACCGTCAAGGCGCCCAAAAATTTTAAGGGTTTCTTGTAAAGATATTAGATCAGCCGCCAGCTTGCCTTCAAAAGCAATTTCGCCTGATAACGGCAGATCAATATTAAAAATCTTTTTAAAATAACCAATTTTTCCTTTAATGATTGCTTCACTTTCCATTAAAAGAGAATCACTTCCTAAAACATTTCCAAGAACCTGTCCTGAAACCTGAATATCAACAGCGGGTGACTTAACTATGGCTTTTTCTAAAAATACGCCAACCGGACCCACAAAGCCTTCGGTTTTTAGCTCGTTAATTACGACGTCTTCTTTTTCTTTAGCTCTTTTTATGTTCAGATTATTGCAATCGAGAATAATTTTGTAGCCAGGTGAGCCCTGTTTTTTTGCCTGTATAAGTTTAAATATCCTTGAGTCAAAACTTATCTTTGTAAGGGGCTCTAAATATTCAACCGAGACTTGGGTATTTTCAAAAGCAATTCCTCCGGTTTGAAAAGATAAAATATCATCCCATGCAAGGCCACTGCCAGATTTTTTCTTCTCGGGTTCTTTTTTCTTAAAAAACCCGGGTCCAAGGCTAAGGTGCACCTTGCCGTCAACCACCACCACTTCCTGTATATTGATACTTCCCGAAAAAAGCTGAAACAATCTAAATCTAAATTCAATTTTTTTTGCGCTGATTTTTGACCCTTCAGGAAGATTTAGAACATTTTTCTCCTTAAGTACCACTTCAGGATTTTTTATAGCAAGAACTGGCGGGATAAGTTTAAGTGAAATACCGGTAAAATCCCCATCGATTCCGATGTTATCCGGAATATATTTGGACAAGGTGGATTTAACAATATCTGCAAAAAAATTGCTGTGTACCACACCGATCACTCCGGCAATTAGTAGCCCAATCACTATCAGAAAAACAAGGAATGGTCGTTTAAGGGTTTTCATTTGTTACCTTTTTAATTCTCCATATCTTTTTATTTTTCTTTTTAACTCTTTAATACGATTGCGCGTGTCCCTGTAATTAGAGTTGAGTTTTTCAACTTCCATATAATACCCCAGAGCCTCCTGGTTCTTTTCAATAAGCTCTCTTGATCTTCCTAAAAGATATAAAAAGTCAGGTCTTTTATCTTTTTGAAGATCTTCGTCTCTTATGAGTGGCTCCAAGACTTTTATCGCCTCATAACCTCTTTTAAGTTGAATCCAGGTATTTGCAAGCAAAAACCCAGCTTCAAAGCGCACATTTAAATCTTTTTTTCCGGCCGTTTCAAACTGACGTGCCGCAATCTCCAAAAGATCCATTTCAAAAAAAGCAATTCCAATATCTATCCTGTCTTTTGAAGATAAATCACCAAGTTCCTTGTCCAGGTATTTTGCCCACTCAAGAATTTTTTTCTGATCTCCAAACATCCACGGTTCTTTAGATGTGTCCCACTCATTAAGAATGCCACTAAGTTCGTCGTCAAAAGCACGCGTTGATTCTGATATTCTTTCAAGTCTTTTATCAAGAACGTTTCTGTTAACAACCATCCTTCTTGAAGCAACCCCACTTGAAGCCTCGTCAGAAAAAAGCTCCTTTAGTTCTTCTTCGTGTATCTCATGCAAACACTTTCTTGCCGGCATGTGTGTAGGGTCAGCAATTAGGATATTATGCAAAATTCGTTTGGCCTCCTCCGGGAGTCCCTCAGTAATTAAAATTTCAGCGGTTCTAAAATCCTCATCAATAGATTCGCCAAGTCTCAGCTCGCCAGCGACGTGTGTATCAATTTGTTTACTTTTGTCTTCGGCTTCTTTTTCCAAAAGCAGATCATCCCCGAGATCCACTTTTGTGATATCAGAATAGTCCTCAACAAGATTACTCTTGCCTGCGGCTCTATTTGAGGAATTATTTTTTGAATCCCCGTTGTTCATACAAAAAGCATCCTCCTTGATGCGGCGTGTGATTTTTTTAAATAAAACACTACAATTTAAATTTTACTATTCTTTATACAGAAACTCTTCCAATTTTTAATTTTATTAGACGAATATAAGGCACAAACAGGAGCTGGTAACGCCCGGAGCTATTTATTTACCTTCTCAACATATTTTGAATCACGGGTATCGACCCTAATTACTTCGCCTTCTTTAAGATGAAGTGGGACCTGAACAACCGCACCTGTTTCAAGTTTTGCGGTTTTTGAACCACCTGACGCAGTGTCCCCTTTAATACCCGGCTCGGTTTCAATAATTTTAAGCTCAACAAAATTTGGAAGCTCAACCCCAATAGGACGCTCGTTAAAAAGCAGAACATCAACCTTAAGACTTTCTTGTAAAAACAAACTATTTTCACCCAACACTTCGTTAGTTAAAGCTATTTGCTCATAATTTTCTGTGTCCATAAAGCAATAATCATCCCCGTCTTTATACAAATACTGCATTTTACGGTTTTCGGTATTGGCTTTTGGCACAACCTCGCCCGACCTGAAGGTGCGCTCAATAACATTTTGGTTAAGCAAGTTTCTGAGCTTTGTTCTTGTAAACGCGGTGCCCTTACCAGGACTTATATGCTGGAAATCAATAATTTGATACGGCACGCCATCTAGTTCTATTTTTAACCCTTTTCGAAATTGATTTGTTGCAAACATAAAATTTAGGTACCCCGTAGTAATTCTGCCTGTCAAGCGCTTCGTTTTAGCTTTTTTTGTGGTGCTTTGAATCTAGTCTTTTATGTATGCTTAAGTAAATGCAAATATGTATGCTTAAGTAAAGGCAAAACGTTTACATTTTTTACATTTAAGTTTTATAATTTTGACTGGACCTAATATGAAGAAGAATAAATTGACTTATGGTTTTTCGCTCATTGAAGTAATGATTGTTTTAGGAATTGCCGCAGTGGGTTCGCTTGCAATAGCGGAGTTAATGGTTAAAAATGCAAAGGTGCAAAAAAGTATTGCACAAGCCGGGGATGCGGATACGCTTTACAGCGCCCTTAGGTCATATTTAGACCAAACAACAGGGTGCTTAATTACCATTTCAAATAATGATATTTCAATAAACCTAGCTGGTAGCGCGATTGCCGCTGGAAATTCATGGGGGGATTTAAATATCCAGTCTTTTACCGGTACTGCACCAAGCGGAACGGTTCAAACTTACATCAGCACAAATTTTCCGAATGTCTCGCCGAATACCGATTATTCTGATTTAATTCCTTTAACACTTCAATTATTAAAAAAAGGAACTGGCCCTACAGCCACACAAACTATTATAAAAACACTTTTCTTCAAAGCAAGAGGAGTAGCATCTCCCTTTGACTGCAGCGGTCAACCAACCCAACAACAAATAGCGGATAATCTTATAAGCGATCCAGCTTTTATTACGGCTGTAAGAGACGCAGTTACAAGCCAAATCTGCACATCACTTGGCTTTACATCAGGTGTGTGTGGTATTGTTGCAAAAGCCAAAACATGTGTAACTGCAACCGACAGACTTACCGGATATAACGCAACATCTGGGGAGCCAGTGTGTAGCGGAACAACTACACTTAATGTTGCTGCGCTTACGGCTTCAGGCAATATTCGCTCAACTGGTGGCACTTTAGATATTTTTGGCGCAGCTACTTTAAGAAGCACCTTATCAGTTGTTGGAAAAACTACAACAAGTGGAACACTTCAAACAAACGGAATACTTGATGTAAGAAATGTAATAAAAAATGATGGCATCGGGAATTGGGGCAGAGTAGAACTTAATGACCATTTGACTGTTACAGGTACAATTTTTACAAACTTAATTATGGGAGAAAGCACCATAGATCCGGATATCACCATAACTGCCCACACACTTCCTTCAAGCGCAGGTGATGTGATTATTAATTCAACAACTTCAATAGCTGATTCAACCGTAAAAGGCGATATCACATTAACAGCTGCCGACGATCTGATGCTAAAAGCCGCAGGTTATGCTGAAATTCAGGGCGGCCCCATAATACTAGATCCACTTAATTCTACAGTCACATCTCCAGATCAAACTTATTGTGGCGAACTTGCAATAACAAGTGCCAATAACATAGTTTGTAGGCCTTAACTAACCCAACTGCTGTGCCTTATACCGCTCAACCTTCTGCAGTAAACCCTGTAAAAACTCAATGCGTTTAACTTTTTGCTCTTGTTCTTCTTCAGATGTACGCTTTAGTGCGCCTTTAATATCAGCAACATTAAAACCTGAAATATTTTGTTTTCCAGTTAGGTCCGTTCTTAAAACAATATTACCCTTTTCATAAGCCTGCGTTTCAAGCTCCCTTACCATTTCTGCAACTTCTTTGTTGTCAGGGTATAAATATAAAAGCATTTTAAATGCACTCAAAGCTTCAGAAACGCGCCCAAGCATTAATGCCGATTCTGCAACAAGCTTTTGTGCCGCAAAGTTATCGGGCACATCGTTAATTACAGGTGTAAGTTCCTGTATGACGTCTTCATATTCTTTTTTATCAAACAGTGCCCTGGCAAGCGCCACCTTACCGCCAATAAAATTTGGGTGAACACGCAAACCTTCTTTTGCTATTTCTATGGCCTCTTCACAAAGACCGGCCTTTCTATAGGCTTCTGCGAGCGGGGCAAACACGCGCGAAGTTGGATCCTCCTGGAACTTTCTTAAGTATTCGTAAATAAGCGGTGAAGAGCGTCTAAAAGAAGACATATTTTTCCTTTATATTCAGCCTGAAAGACCTGCTTTTTTAACATTTAAAATATTGGGGGTAATAAAAATAAATATTTCATTTCTGTTTTCTGTTTTAGTTTCACTCCCAAACAGCCAACCGATTATTGGTATGTGCCTTAAAAGCGGGAAACCACCTTCTGCCTCAAGTACATCTGTACTGTAAATTCCACCAATTACAAGTGTTGTACCACTATCAACAAGAACCTCAGTTTCCATGTTACGCTTTGCGACCGTTCCTGGAACCTCAGGGTCACTACTAATTCTTGGCACATCACGCTCAACCTTAAGTTGCATAATTACACTAGAATCGTTTGTTACAGTTGGTGTTACATTTAGGCTTAAATTTGCAGATAAAAATTTATACGTTGTTGTTGCAACTCCTTCTGTGATTACAACTTCTCTAACCGTAACGGGTTCATCTTGCAAAATATTAGCAGTCTTCTTATTAAGCACAACAACCTTGGGGGATGAAACTATTTTTACATTACGCTCGGCCTCCCCAATAGCAAGTGTTGCTTTAAGACGCTGCAAGCTTGGAATAAGCGAAAAGCTCATGCCCTGGGAAATTCCAAAAAGCCCCTCATTACTGCTTGAAGAAATACCAACAAGGGTATCTGTTAAACTATTTTTATTAACACTTGCAACAATCTGGCTCCCTCTTTCAGCATCAGAACCCACACCAAATGAGCCATTTATATTTCTTGCAAACTCTTCTTGGGCCTCAACAATTTTAGCCTCAATTAAAACCTGCGGTGTTTGAGTATCTAAAACTTCAATTAATTTTGCCGTGCGCTCTAAGACCTCCATATTTGCCTGAACAATAATGCTGTTTGTTCTGTTATCAACAACAATGCTGGTGCCGGACATCATACCATCGGCCCCACCGGTTGCACCGAACTTTGAAAGTATTTCAGTTAGTTCTTTAGGATCAGCATAACTGATTGGAAAAACTTTTGTTATCCTTGGTGCGCTGGCAGCTTGTGCATTTTTTGCAGCAAGCTCCGCCTGTTTTTCCTGTGTTAATGCGGCAAGAGAACTTATTCTTAAAATGTTTCTGTTCCTCTCGGCCCCTAACTGCATAGTTTGAAGTACCACATCAAGCGCCTGATCCCAGGGAACATCTTTTAGTGACAAGGTTATTTTCCCCTCAACACCACCGCCAACTACAATATTAAAACCACTTGCTTCACCGATGAGCCTAAAAACATCTATTAAATTTGCATCACGAAGTTGAAGGGTAACGGGTGAGCCTGTAAATTTTTTGGTTTTCTGGTTTTCAAAAAACTGATCAAGAGCGTCTTTTTTTGCAGGCGGTTTAACATCTGCCGCTTCAAGCGTATCTGGGGCAATTTCATTTCCGGCGTCTTCCATAGAATCAATAGAATCTGAAGTTGACTCATCAACAGGAAGATAGGCCATTGGGTCAGAAGGTGTGGCCAAGTTGGGTGGTGTTGTTTGTTCGGTACTCCCGCCGCCTGCACCAGTGCCAACTTCAAGCTTAATAATATTTCCATCCTGGTTTATAGTATGTGGAGCATCTTCACTTAATTGAACAATAATTCTGGATTGACCATTATCTGCTGTAAAGGGGTTAATTAAAACAACCGGGCTTTTGAAAGATGACGTATCAAGTTTTCTTGAAGCATATGCCGAAAGTGCGGCACCTTCTAACTCTATTACGAGCTGGCGCTCTTCACCACTTGCAACTTCTTTGTATTTAAGCGGCTCATCAGATTTAATTTCAATTTTCGCAAGCCCTTCAGGTGTTACCTGAAAATCAAGCGCTTCAACCACCGCACCTCGCACCTGAATTGGCAATAAAAATAAAACTGTTAGAATTAAATTCAACTTCATGTTTTTTTGTATGCCTTTCATAGCAACACTTCCTCCTTTTTTAGAAATCATTTTCTGGTTCCTTATCTATATCTGTACTTTTCATTTTTTGTTGAGCCGGTACAACACTCCGCTCAATTTGTTCTTCATATCCACCCGGCCTGTAATCCACACTTAAATTAGCACCCTCAGTAGGTGGCTTTGCCCCGCTTGGTGCCAAATCAACTGCTATTTCAAGCTTTGTTTCAACAGGCTCTTCTTGTCCCATTACATTTAAAATTTTCTCTCTTACTGTAATACTGTTTTCAGTAATTCTTGTAATAATACCTTTGTTTTGCCCAACTCTTGTATTAACGCCAACAACAAAAGTGCTGCCACCTGGTGTTTCAAGAATGGCTTTGGTGTCTTTAAGACCCGTTATAATACCAACAAGCTTAACATCATCAATCAGTGCACTTTCAAGTTCTGTTGTAAATATTCTTTGTTCTTTTTCTAATTTGGGACGCATAAAAGGGTCCCTGATTGAAGCTTGAGCAAGCCCAGGAACATTTGTTTGAGGTACATCGTCACCAAGATCAGTGGCTGAACCCTCAGCGCCAGTACCCTTAATATCTTGTGCAAAAAGATTTTCAGAAAAAATTAAACTCAGAATCAGTAAATTAAATACAAAACATTTATATGCACCTTGCATTTACCTTGTCTCCTGGTTTACTGGGGCGCCAACTGCTCCGGAAAAACCACCGGCATTTTCCGAACCAAGCTCATCTGCTTTTGACCCTTTATACAGGTAAGTTTTTATGTCAATTTTTCCGTGAAGCTGTACATATTTTGAAACACCAATACCTACCGTTTTCAGATCAAAATCATCAACCCTTACTATGTCTTGCAAGCTTGAAAGGCGCTCAAGAAAAATCAGCATCTGTACAAACACCCCTCTAAAAGAAAGCTCGTATGACTGCTCGGTATAATACTCATAAACTTTTTGTTCCTTTGGCCTGATACTTATAACCTTAAGCCCGACTTTTCGCGCTTCTGTTACTACCATTTTAATAAAACTTGGTGTATTCTTTGCGTCGCTAAGAACAACTTTTGTTTCTGCAAGTTCCCGGGCAAGCTCCCTTACTTCAACTTTTTTTGATTCAATCTCGGCGTAAAATCTTTTGGTTTCCTCAATTTCTTTTTTTATTTTTTGATTATGCAAAGAGATGTTTTTAATATTCTCCTTCATCTGTCCAACCGGCGATGCGGTATCTGTTTCATATTGGTACACATCAAAAACATAATAGATCACCACAAGTGCCAAAAGCAGTGCAAAAGGAAATCTCTCTAAAACTTTTTTAAGTTTATCCCGATCCACACACTCCCCCTAAAGTTGCCTGCGTTTGGCAACCAGCTCAAACTTTGTAATTGAAGATTCACTTGCATCTTTATCTTTTGATGAATCTTTTAAGTTCAAATCCATAAAATAAATACTCTTCCCCAGATTTTGCATAAAATCAGAAACCTGGTTAAAACCAACGGCACCACCCTTAAATACCGCCTCCTCACTTGTAATTGTAAATTCATCAAGCCACACGCCACCAGGAATACTTTTTGAAATATCCAATAAAAGCTTGGGTGGAGTTTCGCGGTCCTTGATAAGGTTTTTTATTGTTGTAAGTTTGGTACGAATTACCTGGCCATCTTTTTCGAGCATATCCTTGATTTGCATTACACCCTGGATTTTTGCATAATCTGCCTGTAATTTT
>CAZQUK010000109.1:0-10285 GCA_964596435.1 uncultured Oligoflexia bacterium | reverse complement strand
TTATTGTTATTTTTATACTCATACCACTTATTTCATGCACAAGCCTGTTTTACCATCCCTCAAGAGAGCTTTTTTATCCGCCCGAAAAAAATAGTCTTGAATACACTAATCATAAATTCAAGAATTCATTTGGAACAACACTTCATGGCTGGTTTTTTAAAACTAAAACAAAGGCGAAGACAAAGGCCACGGTTATTCTTTTTCATGGTAACGCTGAAAATATTTCAAGTCACTATTTAGGCGTTATCTGGTTACTTGAATACGGTTACAATATTTTTGCCTTTGATTACAGTGGGTACGGACTTTCTGAAGGCTCGCCGTCAGGAGAAGCCCTTAATGCCGATTCAATTGCGGCAGTTGAATTTGCCCGAACTCTTGGAAAAGAAAAACTGATTCTTTACGGTCAAAGCTTGGGGGGTGCTGTAATTATGCGTGCCCTTGATGAAATCAAAAAAAGAAACGACATTTGCGCACTTATTGTAGAAAGCTCATTTGCGTCATACGACACCATGGCAAAAGACCGAGCATATAGCTTTTGGCTTACTTGGCCACTCGGACCAATTGCACCACTGCTTGTATCTGATGCTTTTAGCGCAGAAAAAAGCATTCCGAATATCGCACCTTTACCAATAATTGTTATTCACGGCACAAAAGATGTCACTGTTCCGTTCAAATTTGGAGAAACAATATATAATTTAGCAAAAGAACCAAAGCATTTTCTTAAAATCAATGCTGGCAAGCACATTGACTCCATGCATGTCGAACAAGGTATTCACAGAAAAACCCTACTAAAACACCTTGATAAATTCTGTGAAATTTAACCTTAAATTTATTTTTTTATAAAGAATATTTTCTAATATGAGGATACGATTAAGCTTATTCAATACAAAAAACTTAATAAAGGTGAAAAAAATGAAATTAAATAATTTATTTGTTCTGCTTATTGTTTGTGCCATTACCTCTTCCATTTCTTACGCTCAAGACTCAAGTAGCGGTTGCGGCCTAGGGTGGACGGTGTCTCAAAAAAACAGTTTACTATCATCATTAGTTAGAAATTTTACTAATTATACTTTTTCTAACACAATTGCCATGACATCAGGAACGTCTGGGTGCGTAAAGCACAGTATCGTTAAGACTGATAAAGAAGCCATATATTATGCGGAATCAAATTATCATACTTTACTGATTGAAATGGCAAAAGGCGATGGCGAGCATCTGCACGCTTTTAGCACAACACTTGGCTGCAAAATCAATGCTTCTGGTGCATTCAAAAACATGACCAAAAAAAAATATTTAGATATTTTACCATCAAAAGACACACATCCTGATGAAATGTATTTTAATGTTTTAAGGCAGATACAAATGGATCCCAACCTATCTGCAAACTGTCATATCTCTTAATTCTTATTTGACAGTCCATAAAAAAAGATTCTACAATAAGCGCTTGGGATTTTTCGTTAAATTCCGGTGTTTTACTATATTGTAATCAACAAATGTGTTTTGTCGTTTTAGTTTTTTCCATAATTAGTTTTTTGTTTTCGCATAATTCATTCGGTCAACAAATAAATTATGAAAATCAGATTCTTGAATTATCAAGGAGCAATGAATGGCATAGGCTTTTACATTATAAGCCAAGAACATTTGGCGGGTATAAAAGTGAAGTTGACGATCCAGCATTTTTTTTTGCAAAAACTGGCAAAACAGATCCACTTCAGGAATTAGTAGTCACAATATCAGCATTTAGTAACCCGCTCAAAAAAACAGGTCGCTTTCCACAAATTAGTCAGTGTGCATTTCCTGCAAGATATAAACTTATTAAAAACAAATTACAGTTAAATATAAAGGATATTTACTGTAAGGAATTTATAGAATGGAAAAATGGACTTGCCGCCAAAGGTGTTTCAATTTCTTTTTCCTCGTCCTACCCTAATAATCCAGCATCAGCTTTTGGACACACTTTTTTAAGATTTAAAAAAAGTGGCAGTGTTAAATCTGTTGACCCTGAAAAGCCCGCACTTCTTGATTATGGTGTAAATTATGCAGCCGATGCGGAACCCACATTTCTTGGAATAAAATATATTACTTGGGGTTTGTTTGGGGGCTATGCAGGTTATTATGCAATTACGCCTTATTACAAAAAGGTAAATGAATATGTAAACAGCGATAGTCGTGACATATGGGAATACGATCTGAATCTCACCCAGGAGCGGATTGATAAAATAATCTACCATCTTTGGGAGCTATATAGTAACTCATTCTTCTGGTATTTTTTTCTTGATGAAAACTGTTCTTACCATCTTTTAAGTTTACTAGATGTCGCAAATCCAGAATGGAACCTGACTGATAAATTTGGAAACTATGTTCTTCCCTCTGACACAATTAAAACTGTTATGAATATTCCTGATCTTGTAAGTAACATTAAGTTTAGACCATCAAATTATAAAAAAATTCGGTCATATATTTCTGTACTTCACGACTCAGAAAAGGAGTACTTTAATGCCATTGTTTCTGAAGTTGTAAAACCTGATACAATTAACTCAGCCCCTGTTCTTGATGCTGTTATTTCTTTTCTTGATTACAAAAAATACGAAAATGAAGGCATATTAAGTGATCAAGAAAAAACAATTTTTAGAAACACGCTTATTGCAAGATCCAAAATTAAAAACCAAGAAAAAAGATTGCCGCCACCAATCGATAAAAAAAACCGCCCTGATATTTCACAAAACTCATCCGCAATTGGAGGCTCGTTTTTTAATTTAGATGGTAACCATAATATTGGACTTAAAATTAAGTGGGGGCTCCATGATCTTCTAAATACAAACCAGGGCTATGAACCATTTACTGACATTAATTTTCTTGACTTGAATTTTTTATATCTCCCTTCCAAAAAAACAATTAAATTAGGACAAATTGTTATTTTCGAAACAACATCTCTTTTTCCTTACGATCCAATTCACAACAAAATATCTTGGCGAATTTCAATTACCGGCAACAACTTCATGGATTTTACCTGCAATTACTGCTACGGTTCTTTGAACGAAGGGGGACTTGGTCTTACATTAAGTTTATTTAACCATAAATCTTATTTATATTCATTTATATTAGGTTATCTAGACTACAGCAAACACCTTCCGACATCATTCCGGTTTGGTCCGCGCTTACTGGTTGGAAGTGCGTCACAAATTGGAGAGAAAATTAAACTTCTTCTTGAAGGACGCGCATCTTTTGACACAAGAAATTCATTTAATAGACGCTTTTTTTACACATTTAATGGGGGCACATCATATTCGTTCGGTCAAAATTTGGATTTAAGGTTTTTATACCTTTTTTCACCAAGACACACACTTAAACAAAATGACTTTATTGAGTGGAAAATCGAATTAAATTATTATTATTTGTAACCCACGGGCGCCAAAAAAAAAATTACCACTCAATCCCCACATTGATTAATCTGGGTAAAAGTAAGGTTTCTTCATAAGCTGAATGTACCCTCCCACGGTCATCCCTTTTGAATCTTCATAGTGCTGAATAATAAAAGCTGAGATTTCCGCTCCTATCTGAACAATACCATTTTTTGTCCTCATTACTTCTTCGCTGCACGCTCCACTTCAGGAAAAAAATTGGGAAAAGAAAATAGTAAGTCGCTCCAAGATGGCCGTACCGCTTGATAACTCTGAGTAGTTACTAAATTTGTCTGTATCCACCTATGGTCAGAAACAGAAAAATTTCCAACAACAGATTTTTCCACATCAAACCCTTTAGAAAAGATCCAATCAAGTCTGCCAAATATCAGATGCGTACTAAAATCTTCACCTTCAAACGCATCATTAAAACCGGCGTCTTTTAGAAAAACAATGGCGGGTTCCGATTCTTCTCCCCAAAACATATCTCCAATAGTATTTAAGTCTCCTGCAACGATAACGGGGCCATCAAAACTTTTTGAGTGCTCAATCACAACACTGATTTCATCCCCCCTTATTTCTTGAATAAACGGGCTAATATCCACTTTGTAACTCAAATGGAGCCCATAAATACGAATATAATTCTCACCCCCAACATCAACATCGGCCCACACAGCTTCTCTTTTAGGAGATTTATTAATAACAATTGCGCCTGATTTTTGTATCGGAAACTTACTTAAAATTGCATCCCTGCCCTTGAAAACAAAAAAATATCCAAACATTTTTGCAAGAACCTGCGCCTGATTAATGCTCTGATTTGTTTGTATTTCCTGAATTACAAAAAGATCACTGTTTTTTAGCTTTGTTGCTTTAATCTCATCAATTATCTGCGAAAAATCCTCGCCGTTTTGAATATTCCAGCTTGAAACAACAATTGTATTTGATGATAAAGCCAAGGCCTGCCACTGAACTAACGAAACCAATAGATACAAAAAAACCAATGTTAATCTTAACTGCTTGAATTTATGAATTAAAATCACATTTGCGCCCTTATTTTCTAAAAAATTTTACTCAAAAAAAAATTGTTTCATACAGAAGCTCTTTGTGCTATGTGTCATATACAATCAAAAATTGCTTTTTACAACTAGCAAAAGGAGTTATGAAAAATGAAAAAAATTATTATTGCCACAATCGTTTTTTGTCTAACATTTAGCGTTCTGTCACATGCCAGCAACTGGAAGGAAGCAAAAAATCTCAATTTCGATAAATCTGAAAGCATTCAGAATGTACTGCAAACACTGCCGTTTATCATGATCCCACTTAATGCACGCTCTCTGGCTTACGGCGCCACACTTAAGGTAAATTATATAAAAGTTAAACTTAAAGAATCAGACGACTGGTCAACAAGAATTCAAAAAACATATTGCCAGGTGGAAGCAACTGTATCTTTCACCTATAAAACAGATGGTTTTCTAAATGATGGAAGCTATTTTTTTGATTATAAGCTTTCTGGCAAATGTCCGAGACTTTAAAAATTACTTTCTGAATATTCGAAATAAAAAATCATACGCTTCCTGATAAACGTTTTCGCGAAAGCTCGCCCTTGGTCCCGCTATATTCATGATTTTAATTTTATTCTCTTTGTACCACAATAAAACCTGGGCAATGAAACGCTCCTTTTCCATATCTATAACAAGGTATGGTTTAGCATTGTTTTTTGCATAATCAAGCGCAAGGGCTGTCCCACCAAGGGGGTTGCCCCATGTTAAAATAAGTGTGCCATCGGATTCACGCACATTGGTCTCGGTTCTTTGTGTGTAATTTTCACTTTGTGTTTCAACCAGAGGATATTTTTTATCAATAACCCCATCATCAGCCTTTCGCCCTTTTGGGCACCACCCACCACAAGGAATACCAAGAATAAGTGCCACATCAAGTGCTGCTCTATCAACGCCGGTTTGACCACCACTAATTAATTTTAAATCTATAATACCAATTTCAGCCGGCATATATCCCCCCAACCCTCAATCAACGGTAATTGATTTGCTAACATTCTTAGGCACATCAGGGTGCACCCCGTGCCCTTTAATTTCAAGTCGATTTAAATGTTTCATCTTCTTTAAACTCATTTTTAAGGCAATAAGCTGTAAAACAACTGTTATGGAAAAAAATGGTAAAAACGCATCCCCGGTTCGTGGTAAAGTAACATAATTATACTTATAATTTTTACTCCCCGACGGTGAAACACTAGCGGCCTCTCTAAGTGACTCATCGTCTTCGGCAATAACAAAAACATTAGCACCCCTAATTTTATGGGTATTAATTTGCGACACTGTAAGATTAATATCCAGCTTTGTGGGACAGGTAATAAATATCAGCGGGTAATTATCGTACATGCTTTCAAAAAAGTTATATTTAATAAATATGCTTTTAAATATTTCCATTTCTTCATTATTTAAATATTTGGGCCCGATATCGTTAAACGCAAAATCCTTTACGGCTTTGAATATTTTTTGAAGAGAGCGAGCTGAAATATTTTTTCCGGTCGAATCATCAAATACTGCAACGAAGGCTTCAGAAAATTTATCTAAAATTGCACAAACCGAATCCATTCCAAACACAGTATTAACACCCAAAATTGTATTTGGACCGTGTTTAAACTCCGAACCCTCAAACCCTTCTGTATGGTTTAACACAACCTCTCTGATTTTAAGCGCCCCTTCTTTTGCAATTCCTAAAATACGCGTGGCCAGAATATGCATACTTGGTTGTTGAAAAAGATCGTTTGATATTTCCTCAACCTCTTTTTGGGTTGTTTTAATGGTTGTTTTAATAAGACCAGGAACACTTTGTAAGTTTTTATATAGTTTATTAACTTCAAGCTTTTCTTTTTTTGTTTTTGCACTTGCCCCAAAGATTCTAATTGAAAGCGCATAGAACATTAAAAGCTGATTAATAAAACTTTTTGTGGCAGGAACTGCAACTTCAGGGCCGCAAAAAAGTGGGAAATACAAATCAGACTTTTCTATTCCAAGTGTTGAATTAACGTTATTAAGAAAAGTAATACGCTTTATTTTTTTCCCTGAACTTATAACGTAATTAAAAACATCAATAAGGTCCTTAGTTTCGCCACTTTGGCTTATACCAACAAGAACATCGCCATCTTTTAGTGACCCCGCGCACTGCGCCCTAAATTCCCCGGGCAAAAGTGGCATTAATTGTATTTTAGCAATATCATTAAAAAACACTGCCGCTGTTTTTGCAGCATGAAAAGATGTACCACAGGCCAGCACATAAATACTCCCACCTGCTTTTTTTGCTTGAAAAATAAGTCTAATAAAATTTTCTATTCTTTGCTCAACATCTCTCACATCATTAAGCTCAAAAATTGCATCAATAAATTTCATGACCAACAGCATGTTCTTGTCTTTGCCGCCAAGCAGGCCCTTTAGCTCCTCAATAAAGCTTGCATAAGATGACTCAAAAACAAGGTCAAAATCCATAACTGTTGTTTTTATTGCCATACTTTTTGAAATTATTTTTTTTAGTTTTTCCAGTTGTGGGGAGTTAAAAAATTTCTGGGACTCTGCCTGTAGTATTTTATTATCAGTAATTTTAGATAATTTTACGACTGTTTTTTCTATATCACAAATTAAGTCAAGGCCCGTGTTTTTCTGTTTTGCAAGATACTTGGCGATAGCGGACCCTCCGGTAAAAAGGGTAACAAGCTTTTTTGTGGCATCAACCTGGCTGTGAATTTCCTGCTCCATAAAATATTCATATGGCGGCTTGAGCCTTGTTTCTTCTGACTTCAGATTTGTTCTTTTTAGATGTATTTTTTTTTGCTTTCCGTCTTTTAGATCAAAAAGCTCCAGATCCTCGTGGTTAAATAAAACAAATTTTTTTTCCTGAATAGGAATTAAAATCTTAGTAAATTGCAAAACGGAGGCAAGATCAGAGGATGCGATAATAAAACTGCCACAATCTTCATCGTAGCCACGACCTATGTAAAAACTACTGCCAGCCTTAATACCTATTAGTGTTTTACTTACGGGGTCAACCAAAACTGCTGCAAACGAGCCCACCATTTTTTTTGAGGCCCTTACAACTGCTTTTTTTAGCGCCGACCTTCTATCTGCGTGTGCGCTTTTATTTTTAAGTTCGTCTGCAAAAAAATGCTCTACCGTGTGGACAAGCATTTCGCCATCATTATCGCTTTTAACGTCGTGCCCTTCGGCTACGAGCCATTCTTTAAGTTTGTTACAATTTGTAATATTTCCGTTATGAGCGCCGTAAAGACGAATTTTACAATTGACCTCGTGGGGCTGGGCATTTAATTTATTTACCACTCCGAAAGTTGCCCATCTGACCTGGCCACAAAATATTTGGCCACTTAGTTTATCAATGCCAAGTTCTTTTGTGAGTTTACTTGGAGCGCCCACATCTTTTAGTAGCGTAATGTTATTTTTTTCATCCTGAATCACTGCACCAGTTGAATCATAGCCCCTATATTCAAGCATATGCAAAAGCTTTGAGGCGTGCAGACCAAGCCTTTGATTTTCTTTTTCAAAAATTAAACCTAATACACCACACATAGTTTATTGTTTTCCACTATATGGTTTTATCTACTATACAGTTCCACCTAAGTTTTTCACCCGTAAACTTATCCATATATCCAAAAGCTGTGGCTGTCATCAATCTACACTAATGGATGAGTAAATAATTATGTGTTTGATTTTTTTAGGAATACTTCCGCTAACGGCGTGCGGCATTGTGCAGAAAATTATCCGAAATTTTTTTAATAATTTACTCAAATTCAACTTTAACAAGTTTTAATGAATTCTCAGTGGTCCCATCACCAAGCTGCCCCTGATTATTTCTTCCCCAGCAAAAAACCTCGCCTTTTATTACAGCACATGAGTGAAGTTTTCCCGCGGCAACGCTTGTTGCGCCTTCCGAATCAGTAACAAGTACAGATGTTAGTGGACTGTCTATGGTCCCATTTCCAAGCTGACCATAATCATTTTTTCCCCAGCAGTATATTTTTTTCTCAATAACCACACAAGAATGAGAAGAATTGGATGAAACACTACTTATTTGCTTACCCGCTAAAACGTCAACATCAATAAATGAATAAGAGAAAAGTTCCAGAAGATCAGCCTTACCGAGCTGACCTGCATCTGAATCATTTTGCCCCAAACATTTTATTCCACCCGCAGACATGGCTACACAATTAAAGCTATTCCCCGCTGAAAGTAAACTTGCTACCTCATATGTTCCCTCAATTATTGTTGGTTGGGAAGAAGATAAGGTGCTAGTAGGATCGTCCCCGAGCTGACCATAATCATTTTTTCCCCAGCAAAAAACGGCCCCGTTTTCAAGAATCGCACAAGAATGCATATTTCCCGTCGATAAATCTTTAATAGGGTCTGAAGTTGTAAACGTGACTGGATTTGCAACAAGTGAACTTTCTGTTGCATTATAACCCAGTCTTCCATCATCATATTTTCCCCAACAATAAACGTCATTATCAGAAAGCAGGGCGCATGCGTGATAATAGCCTGAAGATATTTTTATAACATTTGCAAGATTTTGAACCTGCACCGGGGTAGCAGAATAGTCATTAGCGGTAAGTGCTCCTAATTGTTTGTAAGTATTTTCCCCCCAACATTTTACAGTTTGATTTTCAAGTAAGGCGCATGTGAAATTATGGCTAGTGGAAATGTCCACAACTTTATTCAGATTTTGAACTTCAACCGGTGTAGTGGAATTTGAATTTGGAGGATCTGTTTGGGTACCAAGCTGACCATTATCATTTTTTCCCCAACAATACGCCTTACCTTCTTTAAGAGCGCAAGAATGTGCCTCACCAGTTACAACTTTTTCTACTAAACTTGGTGTTATTTCTTCCACTTGTAACTGCTCAGAGAACCGTCCAGACATGACAGTTTCAATTTTCGAACATCCCGAGTTTGCCCACGAAATAAACATAAAAATTATTACACACAATAAACTTACAATTACTGACATTTTTTTCATGCTTGCCCCTTTTTCACATAACGTTCTAATTACATTGTATAATTACTAAAGCGTTTTGGTCAAGCACTCCCCACCCAAACCGACCGAGCGCGCAACCCGTTGATTTTATTTGTTTTCTCATAGGACCATCTCTTCTGGCCCATTAAAATAACGTAGTACTAATCACCTTATTTGCCAGAAACCATAAATGCTGCTAATTCGATACAGGGTAACTAAAAAATATTTTTTGTTTTTTTGGAGGTAATAATGGCTTTAAAATTCAAATTAGACGCCACAATTGGCGAATTCAAAAATCAAAATGTTTGTGTCCGAATTTCTGATCCAGAAACTCTCGGTAACAAAGGCTATGAAGTACTTGTGGTAATAGGAGATGAGGCTGACACCACAATTTCTGGCAACACCCCAGAACAGGCAAACGATTTAGCCGTAAGATATGCCTATTTTAAGCTTCGTGGTGAAGAACCAACCGCAATACCCAGATAAGCAAAATACTAATCTCTGTGCCTAATAATTTTGGACCAAGTCGGGTATAAGTTTCAGCACTAGTTTTGAGTCTAGCGCGAGTTTATTAAAACCTGGCGCATAGACCCACCACGTTGCTGAAATAATAGAAGAAAATCAATTTTAGTTGTAGTCACTGAAATTCAGTGTAGGGCGAATTGTATCATTTGAAATACCCAAAATATGGGCCAATTTCTTCAGTTCATTCGGTATTTTTTCCAGTTGATATTTTACTTTCTTACCTTTTTTCTTAAGGGTGCAAGCCAGGCGAATGGATCTGAGGTCATCCATATGTACTGCGGGCGCCAAACTGGAGCCTACATAGCGATCTAATTTGAGATGAA
>CAZQUK010000108.1:0-10286 GCA_964596435.1 uncultured Oligoflexia bacterium | reverse complement strand
TATTACTTTTGCCCCTTAAATTAATTAGGGTTTTTATTCCATATTTTTCAATATTTTCTTTAATATTCCCAGAATCGGGCTGTGCGGATCTGTAAAATTTTCCGACACTTACAGTTCTAAAATTATCTGTAAAGCGCCCCGTAAACCAAAGCAAAAGCAGATTTATAAACAAAACAATCAAGAATACCCCCAGTATTGACTTTATAACTATGATTTTTTTATTTCTTGTCATATTGAAACGTAATATAGTCTAATTGAAAAAAATTGCATACTATATATAACCGTTATTGGTTTAGTTAATTAAAGAATGTTAGAAAAAACCGAAACACTATTGCCCTCAAGGTTTTCAGAAAAAAAACTTTGCGTTATATGTATTGGCCAGGAAAAAGACTCTCTTAAAGAGCTTGATCGTCTGCTAGGAACGTTAAATATTGCATCTGTTAAAACCATTATATTATCTAAAAATTTTCGAATTAGACCTGCCACATATATTGGTAAAGGAAAACTTGAAGAAGCAAAAAATGCCCTAAAAGAGGAAAATGCTGGTGCGGTAATTATCAACAAGGAACTTGCACCAAACCAGCTAAGAAATATTGAAAAGGAACTCAAATGCCCCATATTAGATAGGCCGGGGGTAATAATAGAAATTTTTTCAAGTCACGCAAAAACCAAAGAAGCAAAGACCCAAGTCGAGCTTGCCAGATTACAGTATCTGCTTCCAAGACTTGCTCATTTCTGGACTCACTTTGAAAGACAACGCGGCGGTATCGGATTAAAAGGCGTTGGAGAAAAACAAATTGAGATTGACCGTAGGCTCGTTAAAAACCGGATTTCTATTCTAAGAAAGCGCCTTGAGACAATAAGTGACGAGCGCAGCCTAAGGCGGGGTGGAAGAAACTCAGTTCTTAAGGTAGCCTTTGTTGGCTATACAAATGCAGGCAAATCCACATTACTAAACGCCATAACTCAAAGTAATGTTTTAGTTGAAGACAAACTATTTGCAACATTAGATTCAAGCGTTAGAATGCTTGACCCGCATTCACATCCACCTCTTGTTGCAATTGACACTGTTGGTTTTATCAGGAATCTGCCACCAACATTAATTGCCTCCTTCAGATCAACCTTAGAGGAGCTAAGTGACGCTGACCTTTTGATTCATGTGGTGGATGCAAGTTCGCACCAAATTAAGGATGAGCTTGAGACCACAAACGAAATTTTAAAGGAACTGGATTTGCTTGAAAAACCTAGAATAACAATATTCAACAAAATGGATCTGGTTGAGAACCATAATCTTGGCTTTATAAAAATTCATGCCGGCGGGGAACTTAAAATATCGGCCCTTAATCAAAGTGATATTAAACTGGTTCGTAAAAAAATTTTTGACCACTTCAAGAACAAACTTGAGATTTGGGAACTTGTACTGCCCTATGCCGAAACAAAACTTCAGTCGCAGCTAAGCAATCTTGGTCAAATCGAAACAGAAAGATTCTTGAAAAAAGGGACGTTTTACAGGGTCAGAATTGATAAAACTTGGGCAAAACGCTTAAACTTGTCACGCTTCAAAACCTAATACACCCCTTCTGATTCAAAATCCTGAAGTGCCCTTTCTGTGCTCTCTTTTTCCAGTTTAGCAACCTTCATACGAATATAAATAATTCTTCCAACACGATAAAGTAGAGTTTTTTCTTCAATTCCGTCCGTTTCAACAGAATACCAGCCCTCTAAAATGTCTCTTTGAACAAGCTGTTCTTTAAGAATATTTAATTTAATTGCAGATCGCCCATTATAAAAACCCTCAGTTAAACTTATTTTGAAGCGGTATTGAGCCTTAAGATAAATGGGGGTTTCACCAAATGAATCAACGAAGTTTTTAAGCGACGTGTTATCTGTCCAGCGAGTTTGAATGGTTCCACCTTCACGGTTGGATATATCAAGTTGTTTGGTTTTAAGTCCCTCAAGGGCCGATTGCCAGGCGGTGTTCATGTCAGTTACAAAAATCCTTGTAAAGATTTTCTCCGTTTCACCACCAACGGAGCTTTTATATGCACTCATGCATCCCGATAAGTTAAGTGTTATTAAACTTACAAAAATAACACGGGTGAGCCAAACGTTATATTTTAGATACAACATAACTATATACTCGCCCTATTTTGCATATCTTTCAAGAATATTTGCCAAGGTGTTCCAAAAATATTATATAAAAATCATGACGTCAAACCCACTGTGCCCGAAGTGTGATTCAAGCATGATGCTTTACCGTCCGCACAAGTACCCTGTTAAAACTCAAATCCTGTTTGGATTAAGTTTTATTCTTTTCTTTGTAAGTGCCTCAAAACTTGAAAGTTATATTTTGTGGGTTTGGAGTGGGTTCCAAATAGTGCTCGGAGTGTACCTTGTCGGTTGCCGTATAAATGCAAAAAAACAAATTTACCATTGCGTACGCTGCAACCCTAGCTTACGATAAGTACTTATTAATTATAAACTTTACTATTGGAGGTGTCCAGTGAGGTACATTTTAAGAAACAAGGTATTTTTTGTTACAGTGGCAGTTGCACTAGCTTTTATATCAACAGTTTTTCTATCCTGTTCAAACAGTTCAAGTGCCAAACCAAATTTTATTTTTAAAAATGCACCAAGAAGTGATCTTGTTGCAAAAATCGGAAATGAAGAAATAACAGAAGAAAGACTTATTGGTGACAATAAAATAGCTTTTTTTGATTTAAAAAACAAGAATACAAACTTAAAATGGATCGCCTCAATGAGCTTCTCGTTGAGATTCTAGTTGGACAGGAAGCAAAAAAGGCGGGCGTACCTCTTGAAGAGTTTATTGAAAAAAACATAACAAAAGGTCAGGCAAAAGTTACAGAAAGTGAATTTAAAGCCTTTATCAAAGAAAGACGTTTTCCTGAAAACCAGATTAATGACCAAATTAAGGGACAAATTTTTAAATATCTTGAAAACGAAAAACAACAAAAAGCTGTAGATGCTTATGTTGCAAAACTCACAAAATCAAATAACGTTGAGGTTTATTTTCAGAAACCAAAAATGGATATTAAAATTGAAGTTGGAAGCGCTCCCACATACGGTCCTGAAAATGCCCCCATTCAAATTGTTGTGTTTTCAGAATTTCAGTGCCCGTTCTGTTCAAGGGTAATTCCATCCGTAAATAAAATTAAGGAAAAATACGGAAATAAGGTTCGTATTGCATTTAAACATTTTCCTCTTCCCATGCATCAAGACGCGAAACCCGCAGCCGAGGCGTCATTGTGTGTTAATGAACAGAGCTCAAAACTATTTTGGAAGTTCCACGACAAGCTTTTCGAAAATCAAACAGCACTTGGAAAAGCTGAACTTGAAAAATATGCAAAGGAAATTGGCGCAGATGTCGCAAAATTTAATGCCTGTGTTGCCTCCAATAAATTTACAAAACAGGTTGAAAGCGATACCCAATATGGTGAAAAAGTTGGCGTAAGAGCAACCCCAACCTTTTTCATTAACGGCCAGATAGTAAGTGGCGCACTTCCTTTTGAGTCATTTAAAGAATTAATTGATGAGGAACTGGCAGATAAAAAATAAACTATTTAGAATTTAAACCAAAAAAGTCCGGGGCTTTTACTTGACTCGGGCTTTTTTTATTTTAAACCTAAATCAGGGCCCAGATTATGGTATAGATTATTAATGCTTAATAGGTTTTAAGTTGTTTCCAACCACAAAAGGGATTTCCTGATTTTTTTTCAGTAAGCTGTACTCTATAAGTTCAGCTTCACCACTTGATGAATCTATAACCTTATTAACCATTATTTTTATTAAAAAGCCATCTGCGTCCTTTATCTTTATTTTGGATGCTACACCGCCTGTTAGTAGAACTCTACATTCAGAATATGAGCGTAAATTAAAAACTGCTACAGGTCCTTTTTTTGTAGCAACCACCATTACGGGAACTTCATACGCGCCTTTTTGTATAATTATTGTGGACCAGGCCCGAAATGAAAATAAACCAAAAATAATTACCACAAATAATATTATTCTTGGCATATTCCAGGCGCCTTTCTGGTTTTAAGATTATAGCTCAAACAACATAGTGCCGATTTAAATTCACTTAATTTATTTAACGGTGCTTTTTCAAGAAATCCGACATGATTGTTTATCATTTCAAGGCTGTAATCATCACCCGCTACCATTGAAAAAAAAGCCCTAAAATATCCTCTTAGTTTTGGATTTAAACCAGCCCTATCGTCATCCACACATTGCAAAAGATTTTTTCTAAATATTTCATCATCGCTTCTCTTCCTTTTGCATTTTTCAACATAAGTAACAAAATGTTTTTTATAAGCAGTAATTAGTTTTTGTCTGAATTTATTTTTTTGCGAAGCACTAAAATAAGAACCAATCTGTTCTTTTAGTCCACCCATATTATCAACATAGGTAACTGTGCAATATGCATGGTCAACCGTTTGCTTTGCTTTCCAGTCTCTTACAATATCATCTAAACTTGACATTGGTTGATTTATTGCATCTTGTGCAAGTGCACAGGCAAAAGCTGAAAGTTGGTTATGGTATTTGGCCATAGCTTCATGAAATAAATAATCAAAAGTATTTGAATATATCTGATCGGCGCCATAGCTTGGTTGCTCTCCGTCAGACATGGAAGTTGTACAGACACCGGCCTTAAGGTCAGTGCTATCGGTAAGTTTATTGAACCCACCGCTGTAACAGGCTTGCACGTTTAGGTGCACAATAACGCCCTTTTTTTGGAGCTCATGCAAATATTCTTTCAGAGCTGAAAGATAAATGTATTTTCCCTTATCGCCAAGATCAACAACCCATTCTTCACCACGAACAAAAGTTTCAAGTTTTGATCCGTGATCAGTAAGGTTTAATAGTAAATGCTCGCCTGATTTTGCCTTATCGATTACGGAATCTAGGGCTGTACTAAAATTTTTCCATGTTGCGTGCCCGTTAATATCGCTGTGCCCATTCGCATCAAGATCAAATAAATTAAGCTTTAGGGGATTATTTAAAACATATTCCCGCTCACCTTGATGTTTCATATTTTCAAAAAGAGGGGCCGCTAAGGCGCAGTTTTTTGTATTTTTTCTAAATTCATTTATTATTTGTTTGGTACTGTTTTTTTCAGCCTGAGTTTCCCTAAAATACCCAAGTTGTCCGGGTGCGGACGCTCCAAAAAACATAAATTGTCTGTCCTGCTTCACGCCAATTGCTTGCGCTGATTTATAAAACAAACCGGCATCGATGTAAAAATTTTCTACAGTATTACTCAGTCCTCCACCACCGGTAATGCCTATAACCCATAAGTTTTCATTCGCTTCAGATGAAGCTGAGACTACAAAACATACAAAAAATACAATTAGAAATGGCACTGTTTTTAGTTTCACAAAAACTCGCATGCCTCCTTACTGCTTGTCGTCAGTGTTACTGTAGCCCTTTAGACCAAAAGCGTTATGGTCAAGTTAACGTAAATAGTTTTAATAGGTTAGGGCTTTGCCGTAACTTGTAAGAAGGTGGGCGGTTACGTTATTCGGGCAAGTAATGGCACCTGTTTGTATTTATGGCTTTTGTAGAATTACGTAACCGTCGGGTTTTTTCACACCATGAGCAATAACAAATAACAGAATAAGGCTAAAAATATTAAATCCTGGTTAATTTAATTTGTTTGATAAAGGTGTTAGTATTTGAAATTATGATTGAAAATTTTGCCTCTTATATAGTTTATAACTATTTTAATCTTGATGCTTCAACTGGATATGCTCGGGCACTTCATTTTTTTATTTACGATACAATTAAAATTTTATTTTTATTAATTTTAATCATATTATTGATGGGGACAATTAATTCATATTTCCCGGTTGATAAAGTTAGGAACTTTCTTTGTAAAAGAAAAATATATGGTTTAGGAAATTTGTTGGCCTCACTTCTTGGGGCGCTAACGCCATTTTGCAGTTGCTCTTCAATACCTTTATTTATTGGTTTTCTGAAAGGTGGCATTCCGCTTGGTATCACATTATCTTTTTTGATTACATCTCCACTTGTAAATGAAGTAGCCATTGCAGTATTTTGGGGTGTTTTTGGCACAAAGGTAACACTTGTATACGCTATTTCAGGAGTTTTAATTGGAACATTTGTTGGGATAGTATTGGGAAAACTGAATTTAGAATATCTGCTTGAAGATTGGGTAAAAAAGCAGATTAATGAAAAACTGCAAAATAACATTGTGCTCCAGAATAAAAACATTAAGCTAAGAGTGCTGGAAATATTATTAGAAGCCAAAGATATTTTTACACGTGTTTTTCCGTATGTAATTTTGGGCATTTCAATTGGTGCCATTATACATGGCTATGTCCCAACAGGTTTTTTTGAAAAATACATTGGGAAAGAAAATTTATTTGCTGTTCCTGTTGCAACCATACTGGCTGTTCCAATGTATACTAATGCAACAGGCGTGATTCCAGTAATACAAAGTTTAGTTGAAAAAGGGATTCCGCTTGGTACGGCCCTCGCGTTTATGATGGGTGTTGTGGGCTTATCTTTTCCGGAAGCAATTTTATTACGTAAAGTAATGAAGATTAAACTAATACTTTTTTACTTTTCTAGTGTTGCAGTTGCAATAATATCGATTGGCTATATGTTTAATTATTTATTTTAGTAAATCTATGATTCATTTGTTTGTTTAAAATTTATATTGTACATTAAGATCAGGGGTAAATTCATGAAGATTCAAATTTTAGGAACTGGTTGTAAAAAATGCAAAAAATTATATGAAAATGCTCAGCTTGCAGCTGATACTCTTGGACTTACTTATGAAATTGAAAAAGTAAAGGATATAGAAAAGATTACAGCAATGGGGATTATGATGACACCCGCACTTGTTGTTGATGGCAAAGTGAAGGCAAGTGGCAGACTATTAAGTAGTAAAGAAATTGCTGGTTTTCTTAAATAAATAAATTATGGGATAGTATGATAAAAAATATATTAACAGGTTTATTGGCGGTCTTTGTAATTGCTTCCATTATTTATCTCATTGCGGATAAAAACATAAATAATAAAACTGAAAGTAACGAATTGGCAGCAAAAACTGAAATTAAAAGTCAAGCACCCGTAAATAAGGAAATTGTAAATGCATATTATTTTCATTCAAGCATTAGGTGCTATACATGCAATCTTATGGAGCGTTATATTAGGGAAACAATTGCTAAGCATTTTAGTGGTCAAGTTAAAGACGGTAATCTGCTTTTTGAATCTGTTAATATTGATGAGCCACAAAATAAACATTTTATAGATGACTATAAGCTGCATACCAAAACACTGATCCTTTCATTGATGAAAGATAAAAAAGAAATAAAATGGATTAATTGTGATAAGATTTGGAGCTTGGTCAGTGATGAAAATAAATTTAAAGAATATATTCAAGTTGAAATAAATAAATACCTGGAAATATAATTTTGGAATATCTATTAACCCTTGGTGCAGCTTTTTGGATCGGAATATTAACATCTATTAGTCCTTGTCCATTGGCTACTAACGTTGCCGCGGTTTCATTTATTTCAAAGAAAATTCATGATAAGAAGATTGTACTTTTAACGGGTTTTTTATATACACTTGGCCGTATTTTTGCTTATTTGTTATTATCCGCAATGATATTAAAAAGTATATATTCGGTGCCGATGCTTTCATTTTTTTTGCAATCACAAATTCATAAAATTTTAGGACCACTTTTAGTTATTGTTGGAATGCTTCTCCTGGAATTAGTTTCACTTAATTTGCCCTCACTTGGTGGTATTCAGAAATTTCAGGCGGTATTTAAAAATATGGGTGTGTGGGGCGCTTTTCCTCTGGGTGCTGTGTTTGCGCTTTCGTTTTGTCCTGTTTCTGCGGCCCTTTTTTTTGGAAGTTTAATACCACTAGCTGCAAAATCTTCTTCCGAAATAATTTTACCTATTATGTATGGAGTGGGTACGGGTCTTCCTGTTTTTGTTTTTGCCATTTTTATTGCTTTTGGTGCTAGTTGGATATCCCGTTTTTTTAATCAGATAACACTATTTGAATTGTGGGTAAGAAGAAGTATGGGCGTGATTTTTATTGTTGTCGGAATATATTTTTCTTTGGTTTATATTTTTAAAATATTTTAATTCTATGTGTGTGGGGTGTTTGTGGTTGTTAAAGCATTTATGTCAAAAAATAAATAAAAAGTATTAAGTGAGGAGTTATGACAAAACTATGTTTTTTTTGTAAAACGGAACCTGCAAACGAGCAGTGCTCCATTTGTAAGCGCTTGGTTTGTTGGCAATGTATGGAGAACCACAATTGTTATCCTCGCGAATCACGCGCCCCTAGAAGAATCGGTGAAGCCGAAGTTCTTCATTGCGCCTGCGGCACTTGTTCTGTTGCAAAAGAACAAAATTAGATTCTTTTGCTTTGTCCTGTGTTGTAAGCACCAGCTAAATTCTTTGATACAGCAATTCCTTCAGTGTAATATTTATAGCAATTTTATTCACTGGGGGTGGTTGAGCTCCTTTATCGTGTCAGTGTCCACAACCATGTCCGCCACCGTGGCTATGTCCAGCGCACGTGGTGTTCATGATGTTTAATTTGTTAGCCAAAAAAAGTGCTATATTATCTTCAATAGTTTCAGCTTCTGATTGATAAACCTCAACACCCATGGCTCTTAGTTTTTGAATTGCTCCTGCGCCAATACCGCCAAGTACGACGGCATCTACCTTGGTTCCACCAAGAGCTGAAATTGGCTGACACATTCCGTGCGCGTGGTGCTGGTTATTGTTGTGGATGGTTTTACAGTCGTTAGTGTCGGTGTCGACCACAATAAACATTGGTGTTGACCCAAAATGATTGTGTACTGTGCTTTTTAAGCCATCATCTTTTTCTATTGGAAAACATAGTTTCATATTATTTCTCCGATTTTGATATTTTTATTGCTTTGCCTGTAATAATAGATTCGGCAATTTTTTTTCTTGCGTTTTCAAGTGTTCTTCCAAAAGTAGCCCTTGAAATGTCCATTCTTTTTGCGGCTTCCTCGTGGTACAAACCAAGAAAATCTGCAAGTCTTATGGCCTCAAGTTCATCAAATAAAAGCTCCATTTCCTGAAGTTCTACAAGTGGTATCCCTCGCGGTTTGAAGTAATCAGCCTCAATTTTGCATTTAATTCTTCTACATTTTTTTGGTCTCATGCAAAACTGATTATGAGCATATGTTCAATACTAAGTCAAAAATTAAATCAAAAATATGTTTCACAAACGAAACGCAGTAAGAAGTGTTGCAAAATTGAAACATTAACCGCGTGGTGTAAACATAAACATCAATAACTACAGTGTGTTAAATAAAATATAAGTTGTGTGCACAATTCTTGCTTTTATGTGATATTAAACATGAAATGTTTCAGATATTAACATAAATGAAACAAAAATATGCAATTTGGGACTCTTTGGGAGATTGTTTCTATGAAATTATCTGAGGATAATAAGTTTTTAAAAACAATATTAAGTTCTGTAGCAGACGGCGTTTTTACCGTTGATAAAGAATGGAAAATAACGTCATTTAACAGAGCGGCAGAACGAATAACTGGTGTAAACGAAGCTGACGCTATTGGAAGAAGATGTTCTGAAATATTTCATACCGACATATGTGAACGTGGATGTGCTTTAAGGCTGACTCTCGAAACCGGATCTGAACAAATAGATGTTTGTGCAAAAATTCTTAATCGACAAGGCAGATCGATTCCGATCAGTTTAAGCACTGCAATTTTAAAATCACCCGATGGGGAGCTGCTCGGAGCAGTTGAAACATTCAGGGATTTGTCGGCAATTGAACAACTTAGAAAAGAAATTCAGAAACAGTATACATTTGAAGATATAATCGGAAAAAGTAGCGCATTAAGAAAAATATTTTCAATATTACCTGATGTGGCTGAAAGTGATTCAACAGTTTTAATTGAGGGTCCTAGTGGTTCGGGCAAGGAGTTGCTTGCAAGGGCCGTGCACAACTTGAGCACTAGAAAGAAGCAGCCTTATGTTGTTGTCAACTGCGGAACATTACCAACAAATCTTTTTGAATCTGAACTATTTGGATATGTCCAGGGCGCTTTTACTGATGCAAAAAAGGATAAGGTTGGACGCGTTGCCATGGCGGAGTGTGGGACAATATTTTTTGATGAGATTAGTGAATTGCCTTATGCAACGCAGGTCAAATTACTAAGATTATTGCAGGAGCGTGAATATGAACCACTGGGTTCAGTAAAATCTAAAAAAACAAA
>CAZQUK010000107.1:0-10300 GCA_964596435.1 uncultured Oligoflexia bacterium | reverse complement strand
GAATAACAATACTGCCGTTCTATAATCTCTGACAAAAAGACAACTAACCCAGAAGTTTGCAAGCTTTATTTTAGATTCTAAATTCCACTTGTTCCGCCTTTTTGTCTAGCATTGGGGACGGAGTTTTTTGGGGTTGAGTTTTTTTGCTGAGTGGCGGTTTTAGGTTGAGACTTATTAATGTCATAAACAGATACAGCACTTTTGAACTCGCAAACCTCATTTTCTGTGGGCTTAAGTCTTAGGGCAAAAAGCCCCGGTCTCAAATAACGTCTTTTTGCAGTTTTAGGGTCAAGAGAAAGTTCAAAATCAAATTCAAAAAGTACAGGCTCTTTTTTTTCTGAAGCCTTAATTACTTTTGCAAGAAGCGCTTTTCTGCTAAAGTTTCGTAATATAAAAACCGCACCTGTTTTTTTCCACGGCAGTCTGTATACAAGAAGGTCGCCAACTGTGGCGTTTTCTCCGCCATATAAATCAATGGGAATAAAAGCATCTGAAAAATGAATTAGTTTGTTTTTTTGTTTTTTGGTTACTTTTACGTTTTCAGGAAACCGGCCTTTTTTCAGGTATATCCATATAAGTCTTAGGTCCATTGCGGTTAGGTAACCTGAGCGTATTTCAGGTGGCAAAATGCGGCTTAAATAAATGTAGCAATCAGGTGTTTTGTCGCTTAAAAAATGTCCAAAATGTGGTACGGGAATTCTTTGTGTTTTACCGTTTTCAAGCTGAAGCTCGAGCCAATCGAGAAGTCCTAGTTGTTCAAAAATTTTTGCTCTAAGCTGGTTTGAGAGTCCATTTAAAAGTATTAGTCTGTCAATAAGGTTATTTGTTTTTTTATCTAAATTGTCTGCTTTGTTTTGGGTTTTAAGAATTTGCTCAAGAAGTTTTTTGGAGTCCGTTTCGTTTTTTGGATCAGAAAGTCCAGGGTATGCAGCATTTGGTTTTTCAGAAACCGCTGCAGCCATTTCCTTATCATAAAGGGCTTTTCCTTTATCAAGTTTATCAAGTGCCTGATTGTAATATTTTATAAATTTTTCTTTGTTTTCTTCGTCAATTCCTTCTGTGGAACTTTCAAGAGCCTTGATTGCCCCTCGTAGGTTTATCTCGCCTTCTCTGATTGCCTGAGCAAGACCACTTGGCGTTGTTTTTGAGTAATTTGAAAACAGTGTGCTGTAATCGCTTTGTGTTTGACTATCAATATTGCTTTGATCCTCATAAATTCCTTGCAGCAGTTCATCGCCCTTTGCTTGGTTTGAGGCACTAAGAACGTCTATTAGTGAGTTAAAAGTGTCTTCCTGGTTTTTAATAGGGGATTCTGGAAAATAAAAGTAATTAAAAAAAGGATAGGTGCTTAAGTGCTGTGTAATATAAGGGTCAATGTTTCCAGTGTCAATTGGTTGCGCTGGTGTTCCTGGTGGAAAATGGGTCCCTGTATGTGTATCGCTCATTGGGGGTAGTGTGGCGTTTGGAGCAGAGACGTTTGAATTTGCACACCCTCCACCAACTTCACCAAACTCATCAGTTGAGATTTGTGGGGTTGGATCCTCCTCAAAAGGAGAAGGAGAGATGGCCCTTGATGATGCTTCGTAAATGTTGTCTGGACTGTCTGGTGTGAAAACATTTTGAGTTTGTGTATATGGATCGTAATCATCAGTTTCACAAACCCATCCAGGATTTAATGATTCACCAGTTAAATCAAAAGAGCTTCCGGCAGTAGCATTTAAGTACACCATCGCGCTCCCGTCTGGGCACTGATCCGCTAAAACGTACGAAAAAAAAGGCTGGAATAAAAAACAAAGCAGACCAATAAAAAAGTGGATTTTTTTTAACAATATATATTTGCTCCTCAAAATTTACTTTACAGATTGTGCAGAACCCTCCTGATGACCCTGGCTACCTTGCCCTGTGTTTTCAAGGTATTTTCTGAATCGATCATATAAACCGGGCGATACTCTTGATAAAATTTCAAGTTCATTTTTGTTTCTTGGGCAGCTTGCATATTGAAGAGTGTAACCAAGACTATAGCAGCCAAGAAAAATTGGAATATCAAAAAAAGCAGGGCATCCGTTTGCGTCGCAAATAACATTTGCATCATCGCGGCCAAACCTGAATTCCTCACGGCACTTTTCAAGCACTGGATCATCGGAATTTGTCGAAATTATTGCGCCAAAAAGAAGGCTTAAGGATTTTTGATATGCAACCATGCAACAGCTATAATCATTCTGTTTATCCTGGATTGATTTAAAGTTTCCACTTTTACTTGCAAGGTCCTTTTGTTCTTTATCCGAAAGGCTGTACGTGTTACAGGCACGTCTTTGTGGATTTGTAGTAATGTCTCTTAAAACATCAATTCCAAGGTTTACCGATAATAAAAAACGCTGGCCTGAAATTGCCTCGTTTGCACCTCTTTGCCAGGCTTCCTTTGTGCACTGAGCTGGGGCGCTGGGAAGGCTTATTCCATAATTATTTTTTGCGTGATCCAAAAATGCATCATCTTCAAATTTTTTTTCTTTTGCAGCTTCAATAAGTGCATTTAATTTATCATTAACGCTTGAACTTGTTTCAGCCATGTTTGTTAACGGAAAAAACGCTATTATCAGTGATAAAATAAGAAATTTTTTATTCATTAAGTTTACGATATTCATTTTCTAATGATAGTTGTTCAGTAACTAAAATTGCAAGACAGATCTAAGCTAAAAGAAGACAATTAGGAGGTGGATTTATGCGGCGTCGCATTGATAAACGAACAAGATCTAGTGTACTGGGATGATTATAATGAATTTACATGCGATTATGTTAAGGAGCAAAGTTATCACTTTGATATTCCAATATAAAATTTGGCCCATTGGTGTTATTTTTTTGACGCTTCATTTGGCATATTTTTTTCCATATAGACTTGAATCACTTCCCGGATATTGAGACAATTATTTTCATATTGGTGGGGTTATTTTTTTAACCCTATTTAAGCCCAAATTATGGGTAACGGATTACCAAAAAAAACATGTGCAAGGAGTGCTTTAGTTTTGGGAATTAAAAGACCGTTTGCAGCATCGCTATTGTTCGTATTTTTTATTGTAAGTGTTTTTCTAAGTGGCGGTTGTGCCACATCAAAAAAAATGGCGTTCTTCCCTGAAGATGTTGAGGAAGAGCCAACAAAATATCCAGAGTTTAAGGATTTCACAACGGATTCTGTAAAAATTATTGAAAACGAAATTTTGGCAAAGCTTGAAAAAAGAAGACAGGCTCTTGCTGAAGGAAAAACTGTTACTGATGATTCGGATCAGAAAATTTTAAGTGAGTATTTTCCTGATGTGAAGGTGGATTCATCCTCAAATATTCCTGTAACGATTAATGAGCTTGTACATAAATGGATAATATTTTTTACTGAAAAAGACAGGGAAAGGTTTGAACGTTTTGTTGAACGCGGGCTTGAATATGAAAACCTTGTGGAAGAAACACTTAGGAACAATGGTGTCCCTTCAGAAATTTATTATCTTGCATTAATAGAAAGTGGGTACGTTTCGCACGCCCATTCAACAATGGGAGCCGTGGGTATCTGGCAGTTTATCCGTCCCACTGGGCAACGATACGGCCTTTTAATTGATACATATGTTGACGAAAGAAGGGATCCTGTAAGGGCCACTGAAGCCGCAGCAAAATATTTAAGGGATCTGTATAACATTTTTGGTTCATGGTACCTGGCAATGTCGGCCTACAACGCCGGAGAAGGAAGAATAATGGGTGCCATAAGATCCGGTAAAAGCCGTGATTTTTGGACCCTGGTTGAAAAGGGCACACTGCCTAGGGAAACATCAAACTATGTTCCAAAGTTTCTGGCAGCAATGATTATAGGTAGGAACCTTGAAAAATTTGGTTTTAAAAAGCCCGAGGTTAAAGCTTATCCTGAAGTAAAAAAACTCAGCGTGCCGTCACCAATATTGCTTTCTGATGTTTCACGAATTCTTAAAATTCCCTCGGATGTACTTATAAAAATTAATCCCCATATTAAAAGAAAAGTAACAACACCTAGAAAAAGAAACTACGATATTTGGGTGCCAGAATACATTTCAGACGGCTGGGCAAAATCGCAATTGGATGAGCTTTCGGTGCATAGAATAAGTCCGGTTAAGATAGTATCTGTTGCAGGATTTAAGGTTCACCGTGTAAAAAGGGGACAGACACTCTCTGCAATTGCAAAACGTTACAGGGTATCAATAAGCAAACTTAAAAGAATAAACGGACTTAGATCAAATAGGATATATGTTGGTCAAAAACTATTTTTAGAATCAAAATATCGGTCTCCAGATAAAAAATGGAAAGTTGTTAAAAAGAGACAACACAGAAAATACATTGTTAAAAGAGGTGATAACCTTTTTGATATATCACGTAGATTTGGCATTTCTGTTTCGAAACTTAAAAAAATAAATGATCTTGAAGTAAGTGAAATCCAGGTTGGTCAGTTGCTCAAGGTGCCAAAAATATAATTACTAAGTATTACTGGTTCTAATCTCAGACAATTTAATTAAACTTTCAAAATTTATGCCTTCCTTTAATAAGGTGTCAAAAGCCCCTTCTTCTCTATCGAAAATTGTAATAAGTCCTGAAATAATAAAACCTGCTTTTTGAAGTTCTTTTATTGCCCTAAGGCTTGATCCTCCTGTAGTTGTGACATCTTCAAGAACAAGTACATTAGCAGGAGGCTTAATACCGCCTGGAAATTCAATAAACTGGTTTGTTCCATGTCCTTTGGGTTCTTTTCTTACAATTATGGCGGGCCAAATATTTTTTAGTTTATAGGCTTCAAGACTGACTGCCGTTAAAATTGGATCAGCACCCAGGGTCATTCCCGCAACTGCATCAATTTGCCACGAAAGTTTTTTTATTTTTTCTATAACAAGTCTTCCAATTAAATTTGCCCCCTCCGGATGTAGGGCCGTGGCCTTAACATTAATATAAAACCTGCTTTTTTTCCCTGAGGCCAGAGTAAAATCGCCCTCTTTATAACTCCACTTTTTTATACAACTAATTAATTTAAGTTTAAGTTCATTCGGGTCCATAAAACCAATCTGGTAGCTTTGACTTAATCAGAGGATCTTATGTAGTTTTCAATAGAGTCTTTTGCTTTATCGCTTATGTTTTCAAATCTGAAACTGAAGCCACGTTTATCCTCTAAAATTCTTACTACTACTCCTTCGGCAACAAAGGCGTCAATGGTCGATGATTTTGTTGCCGAAGGGGGGCTTACGTTTAGTTTTACCTTTGTGCCGGCGGGTCCTGGTATTTGATCGGTTAGAATTTGCATTCCACCAATACTGATGTCTCTGCACATGCCTAATGCAAAAGATTTATTATCAGCAATCATAATTCTTGCAACAAGAGGTCTTCTTGGGGCAATTCTTTGCTCCATAAGTTCATCTGCCTCGTCTACTGTTTTGTGAGAGGCAATATTTTCAGTTTTTGGCGTGGGCTTTGGTGGTGTTTTAGGTTTTTTTTCTGCTTTTAAAGAAGATATAACGTTTACCCACTCAGAAATTGTATCTAGTGTCTGCCATTCATTCATGCCATCTTTCCATGCATGATTTTTTGCGTTAATGCGTTCGCTTTTTATAGAGTTTATAACTTCACTTTCTGAAAATGGTCCGTATTGGCTTGTGCCATCAAACAGATACCATTCTTTAACTTCTTCTTTTGCAACAGGTAGCGGGGGCGGGGTTTTTGCCGGTTTGACTTTGGGTTTTGGTTTACTTGCCTCTTTAACAGCTTCAAGTAATTTTTGTGAAGGCATAACTGGCAAGAAGGCCTGAAAATCTTCAACTTCAAAAACATGAAGCCAGTCTTTTTGATTTTGCTTCCAGATGAAATCAACCCATGTGATTTCCGCTGTTTTTAATTTTTCGTAAATTTCAGATGCCTTAAGCGGACCCAGCCAAGAGTCACCTTTAGCTAAAAACCAACACGAAGCGTTATCCTTAAAAAAAATCTTGTCTGTATTTTCCATAACTCTAGATTAACCGAACTCTAGTTTTATAGTCAATTTTCTTGAGTCACATGGAATACATTATTTTTGTTTGAGCACCTTGCATATGATCGTATGTGGGGATACTTTTTTTATATGCAGCGTTGTTTAATGGAGTTTTCAGCAAAAGCCCTAAAAAATAATTACAAGGTTATTAGTAAAAAAGTTCCCCATCACAGCATTTTACCAATGATTAAAGCAAACGCTTACGGACACGGAACTCAGTGGGTGGCAGAAATATTAAAAACCATGCCAGGACTATTTGGTTTTGGGGTTGCAAGCTTGGATGAGGGGAGGCTTTTAAGAGAAAGCCTTGCTGTTAATGGACAGGGAATTAGAATTTTGGTTTTCTCCGGGTGCGTTCCCTGGCGGGACGAAACAGGGTATTTTTGTAAAAAGTATAATTTAACACCAGTATTATGTCGTTTTGACGACTTTGAAAGATTTATCAACAGTGGTTGGTTCCAAAAACTTTCCTATGAACTAAAATTCAACACCGGGATGAACCGTCTTGGTATAAATGTAAATTCAACAAATCGGGTTGTTGAGATTTTAAAAAAAATGCCAGGTATTTATTTACCTCAAGGGGTTTGTTCTCACCTTGCTCAAGCAGAAAAACCTGGATCTTTTTTGAGTAAAAAACAAAAAAAAGAATTTATTAATGTTCATGGTGCTTTTGATTGTGAATTTAACAAAGAAAAAAAACGTATTCATTTCCATTTGGCAAATAGTGGGGCCATTTGGAATGCCAAGGCGTGGGAGCTGGAAAAGTTTACAAGCATTGTAAGACCAGGTATTTCGATTTATGGTGCGCGCCCGTGGTTTGATGCAAAAAAATCTGGTTTAATTCCTGTTATGAGTCTTAAAGCAAAAGTGATTGAAAGAAGAAAACTTATGAGCCTTGAAGCAATGGGCTATGGTGGATTATTTAAGGTAAAAAATAATTCAGACTCCAAAGAGGTTGCACTGCTTGCCGTAGGTTACGGTGACGGTATACCAAGAATGCTTGGTTGTGGTCGAGGTTTTGCATATTTATCGGGGGAAAAAAGATCATTTTTAGGAATTGTCAGTATGGATATTAGTGCCGTCAGCACCTCGAAGAATATAAAAGTGGGTGATTTTTGTGAAATATGGGGTCGTAAGCTGGATCCCTGGCTCCAGTCAGTAGCCGCCCACACCATACCGTATGAGCTTTTTACATCTATGACGTCAAGGGTAGAGAGAATTTACAAATAATAACCCTGTTTAATTTGTGAAATTTGTTTTTTTATGAAAATATATTTTATGAAAATATCTTGAAGTTATGGCAGAAATTAAAAATAAAAAAACAAAGGGTGGTTCGGTCAGTCTAAAAGGTAGCGAAGGTGTGGCTGTTCGTTTAGAGAGGGTCACAAAGAGTTTTCGTGGCGGTCGCGATATTATTCTGAAAGATGTTTCTATTGAATTTCCTGCCGGTAAACTTACATATATTTTAGGTCCCTCTGGCGTTGGAAAATCTGTTTTACTTAAACACGTCTTAGGTTTAATGAGTCCGGATAGAGGCAGTGTTTGGGCCGGCGATCGTGAAATTACGCGTCTAAAAAAACATGAACTTTCAAAATACAGGTTAACCTTAGGGATGCTTTTCCAGAATGCGGCTCTTTTTGATGATTTTTCTGTGTTTGAAAATGTTGCTTTCCCACTTAGGGAGCACACACATCTTTCTGATGAAGCAATTAGTGAAAAAGTAACATCGGTATTGACACTTCTTGGTATGCCCGAAGGTTATGATAAGTTCCCAAGCGAACTTTCTGGCGGTATGAAAAAAAGGGTAGCCCTTGCAAGGGCAATTATTCGCGAACCGTCAATTCTATTATATGATGAACCGACAACGGGTCTTGATCCTGTAACAAGGATTACTGTTGATGATTTAATTGCACAGCTAAAAAAGGAGCTAAGTGTTACTTCAATTGTAATAAGTCATGATATTCCATCTGCTCTATGGCTTGCTGATAAAATTGCGTTCTTACATGACGGAAGGTTCGTTTTTGAGGGTACGCCCGATGAGTTTCGAAAAACCAAGAACCCATCAATCCTTGAGTTTCTTGCTGCCGAAGAGAGAACGGTAAATGCTCTTACGGGCAAGCATGTGTTTTAATTGTGCGATTTGACAACAAATTAATAAAATCTATAAAAAATGTTTCCATAAACTGAGTGACACGTTATTCTATGGGTTATTAGATAAAAATTTTGGTCCAATGTATTAAATATATGAGTAATTGGCTTGTCAGAACACAAAAGAATCAGATTTCAGGACCCTTTTCAAAAGAAGAGGTTTCGAATCTTGTTATGAGTGGTGAGCTTGGGTTTCAGGACGAAATTTGCGAAGGAAACAGCTATTGGATATATCTTCATGAGCAGGAAGAGGTTTTAAAACTGCTTGGTGTAACGCCGCCAGGTCCCGATGAAGAGAACACTGAAACTGAAACTGATACTAAAACTGATTGGAAAGGTGCTGAGGGCGATAAGCTTAATGCATTTAAAAACAGAGAATCTGTAAGTTTAGTTTCAAATATTTATTCTCAAAAAATAAGATCTGAATTTATCGGGCGAACTACGCCAAGTATTATTGCTCCTTCAAATATTATTGCTCCAATTAACAACGAAAAAAATACTGTTAAAGATAGCCTTTTTTGGGGAATAATTGAGCCTGTTTTGTTCTGGCGTATTTTTACTACCGCTCTGATATTGTTGGTCTTCTGGATAATATTTTCCGTCTTACGCTTAATCGCCCTTGGGGTGAATTAACGTTAGAAATAAATCCCTTCGGGCGGTTATCTAAAAATAAAATATCACTTATTACCTGTTTGTTGTTTTCATCATCATCATCTGTGGCTGATTTTTTAGGCACACTACTGTTAAGGCGTTCTAAAATTTGGTGCTTTTGGTGGTGAAGTTCAGATTTCCATATTGAATGGTCAACTACGACCCACAAAACGTTGTCTTTGACTTTTACTGGGCGCGCATGTCTGGCAATCATGGGGCCAACAATTTTTTTCCATGCGTTAAGGGCCGTTGCCTCGTTAATGCGCCGTCCCAAAACCTTGTGCTTTTTTTGTAGTTTCTCGAGTATATTCAATATTCCATCAAGCGACATACTATAACAACTAGCATATTTAATTATGTGTGACCATATAGCTTAAGAATTATAAACAATGGGTTCTTAATAGTTGTTTTCAATGGGTTATATTTGCTATGACTTGAGGCATGATGGACGAAAATTTAGATTCAAATACTACAGAACAAAAATATGATCATCAAGGCTATGATCATCAAATAATAGAAAAGAAGTGGCAGGAGTTTTGGGAAAAAAACAAAACCTTTGCTGCACAAGATTTTAGCAATAAACCCAAGTACTTTGTACTTGTTGAATTTCCATATCCTTCCGGAAATGGGCTGCACGTAGGACATCCAAGAAGTTACACGGCTCTTGATGTTGTTTCTCGCACTAAAAGAATGCAGGGTTATAATGTTATGTACCCGTTTGGCTGGGACGCTTTTGGACTTCCAACCGAAAATTTTGCAATTAAAACCGGTATACACCCAAGGGAAGCCACAAAAAAGAATGTTGCGCGTTTTACGGAGCAATGTAAAAAAATTGGTTTTTCATTTGATTGGGACAGAGAAATTAACACAACCGATCCATCTTATTACAAATGGACCCAGTGGATATTTATTCAGTTATTTAAAAAAGGTTTAGCTTATAAATCAAAAATGCCTGTTAACTGGTGCACTTCTTGTAATGTTGGACTTGCCAACGAAGAGGTTGTAAACGGTACGTGTGAAAGATGTAGTGGCGAAGTTATAAGGCGTGAGCAGAATCAATGGATGCTAAAAATTACAGAATATGCAGATAAGCTTTTGCAAGGACTTGGTTCTGTAAATTTTATTGAAGAAGTAAAGTTACAGCAGCAAAACTGGATTGGAAAAAGTGAAGGGGCAAGCGTTAATTTTAAAATTGCGGATTCAAACGAAGCCTTGGAAATATTTACCACAAGGCCCGATACTCTTTTTGGTGCCACATACATGGTGCTTGCTCCAGAGCATGAGTTAATAAATAAATTTAAAAAACAAATAAAAAACTGGGATTCGGTTAGTTCTTACATAGAAACTTCCAAGAAAAAATCAGATATGGAGCGGACCGAGCAAAGCAAGAAAAAAACGGGCGTTCCACTTGAAGGTATAAGTGCAATTAATCCTGTTACAAATAAAAAAATTCCGGTCTGGGTATCTGATTATGTTTTAATT
>CAZQUK010000106.1:8124-10341 GCA_964596435.1 uncultured Oligoflexia bacterium | reverse complement strand
TGGTTGGGCGCTAGGGGGTGGTGTATTAATTTATAATTTGATTTATTTATAGGCGCGGTTAAGTCCGCGCCTATTTTTTTTTGGACGCCCGTAAGTATGGATGGGTTAAATAAATCTCTAATAAGTCTGGACTACATCGTAGATACTTGGATGAAAAAGAAAATGCAAGTATCCACAGTCGGTGTTTGTGTTGATTGTAAGAACACAATAAATGAACTACAAAAATTCAGTCAGGATGTTACAAGAGCTACAAATATGGTTTTGGGTGGGGATAAGAAATTAAAAAAAGAACTTCTTGGTTTCTATAAGGACAATTTTATTAAGCTTGTAGACAAGTGTCAAAGAGACACTTCTAAAGAAAAAAAATCTCACAAATATTTATAAATGTATATCAGATCCTGTGTTAAATCTAAGTCCTGAACAACAGGCTTTTCTTAAAGTTGCATATGATCCGCAAAAAGGGATTGCGTTTAGACAGAAAAAAATAAAAAAACATTTAAATTTTATCAATAATGCCGAGACGAAAGATCTAATAAAATTCAAAAACTCATTATGCTGCCTTGCTTATAATTTTAAGACGGGTTGTGATATTTCAATTTGTAACAAATAAACTTTAAGACTAGCGAATTTGATGCCCGGTTTGTAACACAACGCATACGCTTCAACCTGCTACCATCAGGTTGAAAGAATTATGGAGGTTCGACCTGATGATGTGTATGTGGACAAAGAATACTTAGCGTTTATACACTCGGTCATAGGTCAGTTTGATTTTGAAACCTCCATGCGTCATAACGCAACGGGCTGGCGCACACCACAAAACCCAGGCTCTGCGCACATAATACACCGCGCACGCGCAAAAAAATGCTCGAACCGAACCGCCCCCGCGACTACACAGAGAGGCCGTAATTACTTGACTGCTTTTGTTTTATATACGAACATATATATAGTCTAAAGGGTTTTTAATAAAAATGAGGTACGTTATGCGAAAAATAAAAACTACTAAACTATTTACTCTTTTTTCATATTTATTACTTCCGTTAATTTTTTGTAACATAAATGCTTGCGACGTTACGCCAGTTGCAAACACACTTGCTCAAAAAGCAATTACCAGTTTTTGGCAAGATCCTGAAACCGAAATCGAACTGCAAAACACCCTGCAAGAAAAATTTGATACTGACAAAGAAGTCTATATTAAAACAATTAAATCCCACAACTGTATACAAACATGGTTTGGCAAGCACTGTTACACTTTTGGCCTTGTAGATTTATATTTAGTTAATGCACAAATCCAGCACCTTGAACTAAACGGCACTCCTTATGTTTCAATAAAAAAAGTCACACTCAACCCGCAATTTCCAGCAAAAATTAAACTAAACATCAAAGACGCAAATTTTTCGCGCACAAGAATTGAGCTGGCACTTAAGGGAAAGGTAAAAGCTGTGGTTAGGGGTACCGACAAAAGACTTATCACTTATTTTAATGTTGATTTTAAAACCTACTTAAAAGAAATTGATTACAACTTTTCAGCCGAAATCGATTATAAATCAAGAGTTGGCGAGATTCTGAGCTTTGAAAACAAACTGCGCTATTCTTTGCTTGCAACGGCCAAGGTCTGCAAAAGTTTTTTTGGCAAGAAACAATGTTTTATACTAGATGTTTCCAAAAACCTTAAGAAATCCATAAAAGCGCCAATGGAGCTAAATCTGGAAAATAATATTAAAAGCATAATGATTGGTATAATTGAGGATTACGAACCAGAAGATGAAACATGGACAGACATCTAAACCTTTTGACATAAACATACTCATTGGTTTTATTATGGACACAAAAAAGGAATTGGCCAACACCAAGTAAGGATTCATAATGCTAGATGCAATTAAGGATATTCCAAAAATTGAACTTCACAGACACATTGAAGGTTGTGTCAGCACTGAAACAATAATTAAACTGGCAAAAAAAAATAAAATTCCACTGCCCACTTTTGACAAAGAAGAGCTTAATAAATTTGTCACACTTTCAAAACCCATGAAATCCTTAAACGAAGTGCTTAGTATGTTTCAAATTGCACAATCTGTTTTTGTGAATTATGCGGCAATTGAGGAAATCGTATTTGAGCTTTTAGAAAAAGCTTACACCAGCGAAAACATACGACTGCTTGAATTAAGATACAGTCCGGATTTTATGCTAAAAAATAAAAATTTGGACTGGCAAATAACA
>CAZQUK010000106.1:0-8114 GCA_964596435.1 uncultured Oligoflexia bacterium | reverse complement strand
GATTTAATAAATGCAACAATCAAAAACTTTGAGCGCTCTAAAAATGGAATTTTTCGGACCGGTATAATTCTTATAGCCTCCCGCTCTTATGGCGTAACGTCTGCTGCTAAAACCGTAGATTTTGCAATTAAAAATAAAAGCAAGATAATTGGTTTTGATTTTGCTGATAACGAAATTGATTTCCCGGCCTCCCTATATAAAACCCATGTTACTAAACTGCACCAAGAAAACATTCCACTAACTGTACACTCTGGCGAGGACGGCGTTTACACACAGGTAATAGAAACCATAAAGCAACTTAACCCCAAAAGGATCGGGCATGGGGTAAAAATTATTGAGGACAGTAGTGGCGCAACTTTACAAATGGTTCTTGATAAGAACAATTGAAACAAACCCAATTAGTAATTATCTGACAAACGCTATAAAAAAACTGGAGGATCATCCACTTAAATTTTTTATTAATAAAAATGTGAATGTAACAATAAGTGCCGATGACCCTGAACTTTTAAATACCAATTTAAATAATGAATATTTGACGGCAACCCAAAAAATGGGACTTACAATTAACGATCTTATTTACACAAACAAGTGTGCACTCAAGGCGTCATTTATAGCCGAAGAACAGAAGAAAGATTTTACTAAACTTTGGGATGCATAAATTTAAAACAACATGCGAGGCAGCCGCCTGCGTTACAAATTATGTGTTTTAATTGTACCTATTTCTAATCACGATTGTACCTATTTCCAATCACGTAAGATTTTGCCTTTTTTATAATTGGAATATTGACTTTGAAACTTGCTGATCGGATAATTTTAAGATGAAAAAAACAAAATCAATACTAATTGCTTTGTCTGTTGTAATGTTTACTTCAATTTCATCAAGGGTTCACGCAGGTGATATGTTTGTGGAAGGAGCACTTGGAATTACCAGTGCCGGTGAATCCGCCACGACTTATGGAATCGAAGCAGGTTATTTCTTTATTCCAATGTTTGAAATAGGACCATATTTTAATACTTTTTCTACTGACAATTCCGTAGGTATCATAACCAGCACTGCTGATGCCTCACACTATGGTGTTAGAGGTACTTTTAATCTTGGTGGCCTGCATGCCGGCTTAAAATTTGGAACATACAGCCTTACAGTTTCTGCCAGCGTACCGGGAGCATCGTTCAGCGCATCGGGATCGGGTGTAAGTATGGGTCCAACTGTTGGTTATGATTTAAAAATTGGCCCAGTTTCTGTCGGCGCTCAGATTGATTATCAAACAGGTTTAGAAATTACTCAGATATTTTTAGTAGGAAAGCTCTGGTTTTAGAATTACTTTTTTAAAAGCACCTCGAAAGCGAGTGTACATCTTTATTGCAATGCCAGTTTTAGAATCATTTACAAACTAATTGCTGCCTCAGCATTTTTTGGTTTTCGTTCATCACTTCCTGAGGCTTTTTCTTCTTTATCTTTGATTTCTTTAGCCTTGACTTCTTTTTCGCTTGCTCTACTAACTTGAACACTTGTAGAATCAGCATCAGAAGAGTTTATATCTAAATAGCCAATAATTGCATTTTCATCAGGTTTGGCGCCCGGCACCTTTTGTGACGATTGCATTAACATCTTATATTGTTGTGGTTGTAAATTTGTACAAGGTAGCGCCATAGCTTTAATTTGCGACCACGCTGTTAAGTGCCCTGCCATAACTTTTACAGGTTCAAGCAATCCTTGAATAGCAAATACAATATATTTTTCATGCATCTGTTTTGGAACAAATTTCTTTGTTTTTTCATCAAAGTCCATATAATTTATGGTCTCATTGTGATGAACAATTGCAATGACCTTATATTTTTTACCAATCTCAACACCATTTGCTTTGAGTTTCTGATTATTTAAATACGTTTTATAAAAAGTATTATCAAAGGCTATCTCAAAATCGTAAGTAGGAGAGCAGGCTTTCCATTTGTCGTTTTTTCCAAACGGTTCTGAAAATCCATTATTTGTTAGCAGTAAACCCAATAAAACCACCAAAAGTAATTTTTTAACTCTCATCAACTATAATTATATACTGTATTTAATATTTTGTTCCAATAAACCCAGATAAATTAATTAATAAAAGCACAAAACCAACTTGAAGATAATATAACAATTTTTCCCCAACCCGAACCATTGGCCCACGGCGTTACCACGAGGGGGCTATTAATGTAAAAGATATGGGCAATATTTTCCCAGTAAAACAGAATATTACTTTTTATTTTTAACCCGTTTATAAGATTTTTAATGAAGCAAGTATAAAGACGGAATAACATTAGTTATTAACGTTCTTAAGTAAAGTTTTTTTATTAATAGAGGAGTGTAATTATGACCGGAAAAAATTTATTCACAAAAATGGAAGAAACACGAAAAGGGATGGATGTTGCCGCTATTCAACAATCGTTTGCAAACCATTTAAAGTATTCTCTTTCAAAAGATCAATTTACAGCAACAGTTAGGGACCTATATTATGCGCTATCACTTGCAGTTCGTGAAAGATCCATAGAAAGATGGATAAAAACTCAACAGCTTTACCACAAGAATGACGTAAAAAGAGTTTATTATATTTCAGCAGAGTACCTAATGGGCAGAGCACTCGTTAATAACCTTATTAATCTTGATATGTATTCAAAAACAAAAGAAGCAATACAGGAATTATTTTTTGATTTTAACGATATTGCTGAACAAGAACCCGATGCCGGACTTGGAAACGGTGGTCTTGGGCGACTTGCTGCTTGTTTTTTAGACTCACTTGCCACGTTAGAAATACCTTCTGTTGGATATGGCATACGTTATGAGTTCGGTATTTTTAATCAGATAATAAAAAATAATCAGCAAATAGAACTACCAGATGAATGGTTAAAATTTAATAATCCATGGGAAATTGCAAGACCTGAATATAGTTTTACAGTAAAGTTTTTTGGAAAAGTTGTTGAAAACAGACATTCAGATGATAGCCTTGTGGTCGACTGGATCGACACTCAGGATGTTGTTGGTGTTGCTTACGACATTCCAATTAACGGTTATGCCAACGACACAGTAAATACTTTACGTTTGTGGTCGTCAAAAGCCTCAAAAGAATTTGATCTTGGATATTTTCAACACGGCGATTACCTTAAGGCAGTTGAAGAAAAAAATGTTTCAGAAAATCTCTCTAAGGTTCTTTATCCAGACGATAATTTTTTTGCCGGTAAAGAACTCCGCTTAAAACAACAATATTTTATGGTTTCCTGCTCAATTCAGGACATTATAAGACGTTATCTGGTTAATCATAAAACATTTGACGCATTTCCAGATAAAGTTGCAATCCAGCTAAACGACACTCATCCATCACTTACAATTCCTGAACTAATGCGACTTTTAATGGATAAATACCATCTTGATTGGGACCGAGCGTGGGATATAACCGAAAAAGTCTGTGGCTATACTAATCATACACTTCTATCAGAGGCACTCGAAAAATGGTCAGTTGATCTATTTGAAAAAATGCTCCCAAGACACATGAATATTATTTATGAAATAAACCGAAGATTTCTTGATAAAGTATCGCTCCAATATCCTGGCGATACGGCACGAGTTCAAAGAATGTCAATTATTGGTGAAAGCTTTGGTAAAAGAATCCGAATGGCAAATTTGGCCATTGTGGGTTCACATTCAATCAATGGTGTTTCAGCACTACACACAAATCTCTTAAAAGAAAAGGCATTAAAGGACTTTGCAGAATATTTTCCAACAAGGTTCAATAATAAAACAAATGGTATTACACCAAGAAGGTGGTTGTTATCTTCAAATGGTGAGCTTGCCAGCTTAATATCAGAAAAAATTGGTAATGCATGGATCAAGAACCTTGATGAATTAAAAAAACTGGAAAAACTTGCGGAAGAAAAAGAATTTAGAAAGCTTTTTGAAAATATTAAATTTAATAACAAGGTTAATTTTGCAAAAGAAGTACTTAGCATAACCAACATAATGATAGATCCTGAATCGATTTTTGATATTCAGGTAAAAAGAATGCATGAATATAAAAGACAGTTACTAAATATACTTCACGTTGTGTATCTATGGTTGTGGTTAAAACAAAGTCCTGATAATAAGATTTTCCCAAGAACTTTTATTTTTGGGGGCAAGGCCGCTCCGGGTTACTTTACCGCCAAAAACATTATACAATTAATTTGTCATGTCGCAGAAAAGATTAATAACGACAGCGCAACAAATAAATTACTAAAAGTCGTATTTTTACCAAACTACAGGGTTTCCATGGCAGAGAAGATTTTTCCAGCCGCAGATGTTTCCGAGCAGATTTCAACAGCTGGCTTTGAAGCTTCAGGAACTGGCAATATGAAATTCATGTTAAATGGGGCGCTAACAATTGGAACACTTGATGGCGCAACCATTGAGATGATGGAGGAAGTTGGCGCTGATAATATATTTATTTTTGGGCTAAAGGCCAATGAAGTAAGCGAGCTTAAGCAGAACTACAATCCTGGTGAGTATTTAGAAAAGAACATAAATCTTAAAAAAACCGTAAATTTAATCAAGGAAGGTTTTTTTAATTCAACTAATCCTAAATTATTCACTTCACTCATGGAAAACCTAATAAACCAAGATCCTTATATGATCCTTGCAGATTTTGATTCATATTGTGAATGCCAGAAAAGAATTGAGACTGCTTATGCAGACCGGACAAAATGGGCCAAAATGTCCATATTAAATATTGCAAGATCAGGAAAGTTCTCTTCTGATAGAACCATTTTGGAATACAATAGGGACATTTGGAAGGCCACACCTCAACATATTACATTTGGGTAAAATCAGGTTTTTAATTGTCTCAGTTTAATATGATTAACAGTGGGTAACTAGCTTAGACGAGAAAATACAACAATAAAAGTAGCCCAGGCAAGGTCACCCACCATACTCGGCAATCTTGATTGACCCATTATTTTTATTGTGGCTTAATAAAGCTGCATAACGATCCATGTTTTTTATAGCTGCCGCGTGAAACATAATGTAAACAACTGTGAACCCCGCAAGTAGATCATAATAATTTGCAAAGGCAAACTTTCCAAAAAAGAAACTGATACCAAATGAAGTTAAAATACAAGCAAAAACACTTTTAAGTTCTATGTCTTTTTTCATATAAAGCCACAGTGTTGGAATGAAAATACTTAAAGCAACCACAAACTGACTTATTTTTTGCATTAAATCTAAGCCAATAAATCTTCCTAAAAAGGGAAGCATACTATAAGCATCTTGTCTGATGTTAGCATCCCAGTGATTAAGAACTGTCATATTTAAAAAACCATTAAAATCCCAGATCAAAAAGAAAATAAACAAAACCAACACTGAGCACAAACAATAAACAATTACTTTTTTAAGTTCCCCAAAACTCCTTCTATAAATTATTGGGATCAGAAACCAGGGAATTAATACTGCATATTGTTTAATCGAGCACAAAAAACCAAGAGTTAGGCCGAATAATAAAATTCGTTTTTCTAAATAAAAACAAATTGACCACACAAAAGCGCAAAACAAAAGTGGATCAATCCATGCTTGTTCAATTACAAAATATCTAATTGGAAAAAGCATCCAAGATAGAACCAAAAACATTGAAAATTCAAAATTTAAATTAAGTTTTTGGGAAATTCTTAAAAGTGCAATGGCTGACAGTGCATCGGCCAAAACCATACCAAATCTGATATCACCAAACACAAGCTTAAAGGGTACACTCCAAATCAGGTAACCTGGCCAATAAAGAAAACCCGGCATGTAATCGTATAACCCACTATAGATATCAGGATAAGTTTGCGAATATGGATTATTAAAAGACAATAAATAATCAACTGCAAGTGAATTTGACCTAAAAACATCAATATAAGGGTTGGGTGAAACCTTAAGAACCAATATTTTAGCAACAAATATTACAAAAAACAAAACCCAAAACAATGCTTTTCTTTTTAAAACAAATAACATTAAGAGCAAAGCTAAAACAACAATGGCTAGATAATTTATAATATTCAAATAACCTTCATTGTCTTTATAGATAATATTTGGGTTTCTTATCATCAAAACTGAAAATAATAACGATATACAAAAGACAAGCAAAACAAGCGCTCTACCACTACCTGTTTTGGGTTTTCTAAATTCAAAAAACCAAACCACTACTGCTGTTATAAAAAAAGCCAAAAAAGCAAATTGCAAAGACTTATCCATCTGGCCACGGCTAATATGCATCCCAACACCTAAGAGTGCAAAAAAAGCCGTAGGTATTACGACAATTACATTATTTAATAACTGTTTCATTTTTTAAAATAACCTCGATTTTTCCACTTGTTTGATTAGAATAATCTATAATCAGCTTTTCGTTCTTTCCAAGTATAATTTTGGGTTCTTTGTTGTTTTGATAAATTGTTTGTAATAATTTAATCGTTTTAGGAAATTCTTTTGAATGAAATGCTTTTTTCTGTATGATGGTACTAGAATCATAGCGGTTAAGCTCACTTGCCACTGCGATCTGATTGGCTAATGTTGGTCCATAGTGCAAACTACGCGTACCATAATTAAAATGTATTAAAGAAATGGTATAAACAAGACAAACACCTAACGCTAAAATGTAAGTAAAATATACTTTTTTAAAATAGTGTTTTTTCCACAAATCTGACACTGAAAGACTTATAAAACCAAAAACTGCCACCAATGTACCATTATGGTAGTGGGGATGTGTATTTAGTCCCATTAAAACAGATAATATAATATGGAAAAATAAAATAAAAATTAACAATATTGAAATACTAAATTTAATTTTATCTTTTAAAAAAAGATTTTTTAAAGCTAAAAATATTCCATAAAAAAACAAAAAATAAGCAAAACATGTTGTCAAAGAAAAAGTTCTAATAAAACCACCAAGTAATTCAAAACGGGAATACCAGCTTTCCCACCCCTCTCCCAGAAAATACGACAAATCTGTAAAAGAAAAAAACTTTGCTCCCGTAAAAGGATAAAAAATGTTGCTAAAATAAAAGCTCACACCAGGAAGCGACTTTGCCCTAACAAGATAGCCCGTATATGGGATTGAAAAAACAAAAAGAATAATTAATACCGCGAGAAGTACTTTTAAGTTTTTTTTAATCCAGAATAAATTAAAAAATACGAAATGCACAATAACAGCAAACGCAAAGGGAAGCGCCATAAGATGCGTCATTATGGAAATTGTTACGCAAAAAAACGTTAAGAATAACTGCCACCATTTATTTTCTTTGAGAAACCACAAATAACAAGAAAGCCCAAATAGTGTGATTGGAATATTAAAAGAATTGTCCCAAAGGTTCCTACTGTAGAACCACAAATAAGGACTCAAAAATATTAAAGGTAAAATTGCTGGGGTTATAAAGTCGCAAGCAAAAATAAATATGAATAAAGAAGAAACCAACAAGGAGCAAACAAAAAGCAGCTTAAGTAGTGTTAAAACAATAAGGTCATCAGTTACAAACAGGCAAACCCTATAAAACCAGACTGGAAATGGGCCATAATACATTCCGCGCGTACCCACAAGCCCAACTCTGTTAATGCCCGCACCACTTTCATTGGCAGTCTTTGCAATTTCAATTAGTTTTTGTTCATCATGTATAAATGAAGCATCTCCTGGCCAAAAAAACCAAAGAATGAGTATAAGCGCCGTAACGAATAAGAATATTGCAGGAACCCTGATACAGCAGGTACAATGCGTTTTTTTGAAGTATTTAAGTAACGTGTTCATTGATACCGTATAATAACAGGGTTAAAAAAATCGTAACACTTGTTTATACCCAGATCCAAGTTTGACTTCAATAAATACCTAAAATTACCCAAATAAAATATTTTTATTACTCAAAAATCAAAAACTCAGAACATCATAAAAAAGCGCGCGCCGCGCAAATCACAGACAACATGGCCCTCCTTTCTTATTTGATTTCCGCAAGTTATCTAATTAATAATAATTTCACATATTAACTCTTTTCTGGCAAAATACTCTTGGGGTAACGCGTTTATGCAAAAAATAAAATTAAAAATATTATCTTCTTTTTTATTTATTATAATTATTTTTTTAAGCAGCACTTCT
>CAZQUK010000105.1:4431-10354 GCA_964596435.1 uncultured Oligoflexia bacterium | reverse complement strand
AGTATTGGTCGCCAGAAAATGGAGTTATCGGACGATTCCTCGCTCTCGATACAGAAACAACGCTAATACGTGAAGGTGAAATACCGTATTACATTTTAGGTGCTGCGTATGCTGACTCTGATGCGGTTCTCTTAATCAAACGTGAAAACCTAAAGGATTTTGTTGAGTGCCACAAAAATTCTTATTTTATTTTTTGTAATGCCGCATTTGATATCCACGTCATCGAAAAAGCTACCGGAAATTGCTTCGGTACACTTATCGAAAACCGTCAGATATTAGATGCGGCATTGCTCTATCAGTTGGTTTCACTCGCTAAAGATGGTGCATTACCGGAATCACATAGTCTCGCATACATGTCGAAGAAATTTCTTGGTATCGAGCTTGATAAAAGTAAGGTCGATGATGCCGGTAATTTAGTGCAAACAAGTTTTGAAAAATATCTTCGCTCGGATGGTTCAGTCGATAATGCGGCGATACCGTTTGAGTACATTGAATATTTGGCAAAGGATGCTCTTTCAACCTGGGAAGTTCATAAGCCAATTCTCGCTGAAGCAAAAAGATTAAGCACCAATGGATCGTTACTAACTCATGCAACTCAAGTCAAAGCTGCATACGCACTCGATGTTGTTGAGCGCAATGGTTTCAGTATTGATCCGTCGAGATTAGACGAACTCGAAAGTACAACACTCAGACAAATATGCGACATATCGAAGCAGCTTATTGAACTCGGGTGGTCCCCAGGATCGGGAAGTAAAAAATCCTATGAAGCCATTATCCGCAAGTTAGAGGCTGAGCATGAGTTTGTTTTACCTCGGACTAAAACCGGAAAAATATCAGCAGCAGAATGGGCACTTGATGACTACAGGTACTTGCCATTTGTTAAAAATTACCTCGACTACCATAGCTTGAGAAAACTTGAATCCACATTCATCAGAAAACTGAAAGGAAAGTCGGTAGTATTCCCTCATTTTAAAGTGCTTGTATCGACCGGTAGAACTGCAAGCTATAATCCAAATTTTCAGAACTTTCCTCGCGATACTACTTTCAGGCAGTGTTTTGTGCCACGACAAGGCCACTTGTTTGTGATTGCTGACTATTCAACGATAGAGCTTTGTACGCTCGCTCAAACCTGTATCAACCGATATGGCAAAAGTAAAATGGCTGATCTTATCAATCAGGGCATGGACCTTCATCGGTGGTTTGCTTCGATCGTTTTAAAGAAAAATATTGATGACGTTACAAAAGAGGATCGTCTTTATGCAAAGGCATGCAATTTTGGTTTTCCGGGTGGATTAGGTGTTAACCAGTTTTTAAATTATGCACGTTCAACTTATGGGATTGAAGACCTCACCTATACTCAGGCAAAAGAACTGAAAAATATTTGGCTATCAGCATTTCCTGAGATGAAAGACTATTTGGCGTCGTTACCAGGAGAGTCCTTTGGTAGTCGATCAACAGCACAAACAATTACTGGCCGACTTCGAGCAAATTGCACTTATACTCAGGCACGGAATTTTCCATTTCAAGGACTAGCTGCTGACGGAGCTAAGCTGGCCCTGTATCGACTGATTAAATCCGTGTATCGTGTTGTCAATTACGTTCATGACGAGTTTGTGGTCGAAATCCCTGATGATGACCACTCCCAATCTGCTTTAAATAGTATTTGCGATATCATGTCCACTGAAATGGGAAGTGTTTGTCCATCTGTCAACATTGGCATAGAAGCAAGTATAGCTCGTGAATGGATCAAACACTAAGCGTGGAATCAGCAATAAGAGACTTAAAGATTTTTCAAAATATCAGACGGATCGATTTTATAAATCCTTGCAAGCTCAAGAAGTGTTGCAATAGTAATATTTCTACCAGATTCGATCTTTTGCAAATATCTCCAACTTATCGTGCCTCTTTCTTCCGCATTCTCTAGTGTAAGACCTTGCTTAGATCGTAATTCTCTACAGCGAAGTCCTAGCTTTTTAATGTATCGTTTTGTACGAAGGTCAATATCTCCCATGAGTTAAGTCTGACGAGTACGCCTTAAATGGAGTACGACCTATAGGGCGTGTTTTGCATTGGCAATTTCTATAGACTCTTGCTACAAGCCGCATTACTTATGCGGATCTTACTTGTTCAAAAAGATCCCTCCTTCCTTGAATGGCAGCTTGGCGAAATTGAGGGACATGACATTATTGCGGTCAAGACACCTATAGAGGCATTTTCTGTTCTTGAGAACCAACCTACATGGGATGCATTAGTGACAGGATTGTGTTTTTCATCGATTATACCTCAGCGTAACCATGTTGCTGAAACTGGCATTGATGTCATCCGATATAGTTTTGGTGAGGGCATTTCTATAAGTAGACGGATTATTTATACCTGCTTAGACCACGATCCCAGTATTTTACGCATTTTAAGTGAGTATGCCGGTAGGGTTGAGTTTTGGAGTAAATCCGACACTTTTGAGTTAATTAGACAATTTAAGCGAATGGCAACCATCGTTCCATTAGTAAAAAGCCATATTGAACGCAAATCTTTAGCTAATGTTCAAATGATCGCACAAGCACTTTGATAATTACGTTCAGTAAAACAAAACATCTCGTTACATGATAAGACCAGTCATTAATACGGCTGCATCACCACCTGTTGTATCGGTATCTCCGATTTTAACCCGAGAAAGTATCACGTACTGGTCTGTGATAATAAATTGAATAAATATTGGTGCATCGGTAATGGGGGATGCTCCTTTAAGTCGAATCAGTTTTCCGGCTTTACTATTAGTTACTGTATATTCTACATGATCGAGCTTCTTGGTTTTGTCGAGCAAATACAAAAGTTGATAAAACTTAAAACCGTTAAATTCTACGTTATCACTTCTAACAACTTCTCTTTCGAGTTCGGCTGTGTTGATTCCATGTTTTTGGGTGATAGTTTTTGAAAAAGACTTCATCTTCTTAAGTTCAGCAACAGAATCTGCTATTTCCTTAAGACTTGATTGAATCACGGTACTCGCTTCGCTAATACTTTTTTCGAGATCAGATTGTGTCTCAGCTATTCTGGTTATCTCAGCAGTTGTGTTTGGTAACTGCTTCTTGAAAAAATCTGTCAACTTGTTAGCTTCAATTTGAAACTTCTTTAGTGCGGTAAGCTGTTTCTCGCGGATGCTTAAGCATTTCTTCGCCATTTCCAAAGTTTCAGCGGAGCCTAAATGGTCGGATGTCATGTCAAAACAGGCGTTATGACCTAGTTCCTCCTGTGATGCTATTCTGAGATCCCGGAGTCCAGCTTTCAGCGAAGTGAGCTGAGTTTTGACTTCATCACAATTTACAGTAGAAACACTATCACCGTTTCGATCATAGCAATTACTGTTACTAGTGATTCTTTTCCATTCGATGTCATCTGTAAGCTTTTGGCGTGAGAATTCACCACTATTTGTAGAATCCAGATAGTTCCAGTCTTGTGTTACATCCCATGCGTTAACACTAGCGCACGCTGATATTGTTACGCTGATAAGGGCAGAGGTAATGTATTGCTTATGACCCACTGGTAGCCTCAATGTATTTTTCTTTTAAAACTCGTGTGGCATGACGCTTTGCCTTGTTGATTTTTGGCTGCACAGAAAACAAACTCCAGAGAATACAAGGGATGGCAAAACATGATAACGAAAGTAAACATAGAAAAAAGCCATAAAGCGTCCACCTAAAACCAAATCCCACTTTAGTATTAGAATCAGTTTCATAGAATTTAACGATTACTCTAAGTATGGAGGTTCTAATTTCAATGTTATCTTTTTCATTAAGATCAATTTCCCACTCGCCTTCAAGATGTCGAAACTCACTCCGTAAATCTGCCACAAGTTTTTTCTTGTCTGGTCGGTTGTATAAAGTAATTTTACCCATATTTGTTCCCTCCCTTAAGGCTTACGTCAATATCAAGTGCTGGTAGCTCATTTATTATTTCTGGTTCCTGGCAGCTTATTCTTGAAACATAGGATTGAAGATAAAATGAATGAGGTAAGTATCATGAGAATCCCATAACGCTTACCAATGTACTGTCCATATGAGTCAGTGGATTTGCCAAAGATCATAGCGCCAACTGATACCGCAACAGCCATACCAATAAAAAACACAAAGAACCAAATTACGGTAAATGTAAATTTACGAATCATCTCAACCCTCCATTATTCAAAGCTATAAGTGAATTGTAAGAAAAGTAAGCCATAAAGTCACCAATATAGTGGTGAGTGCGGTGACTCGCGGAGTCACCAATACATATGGTTTCTTTGCCTCCAGATAATTCACTAATCTTTTGGAGGTAAAATATGAGAGCATCAAAAGTCAGTAAAAAGAAACTAAATGAAGCTGAGCTTCAGCGACTATTTGGAAAGCGAATTCAGTATTTCCGAAACGAGCCAATTTGTCAGGTGCAAATTATTTATCAGAAATTGAAAGAGGTCGTCGTAGTCCTCGGTTCGATCTGTTGCTAAGAATAGCAAATGCTCTTGATGTGGATGTATATCAATTTTTGAAAGTCGATGATGAAGACGTAGATATGATTAGCAAGGACATTGCTAGGCAACGCGTAGCGGCACTGGATGAGCGGATCAATAAAAATATGGACGATGTTAAGAAGCTTAAGGCCGACGTTGAAAAGTTCCTGAAAATTTTGGGATCGAAATAGACACAATATATTGTCAAGTTATAACGATCTATGAATACCTAATATTGTAGTATACGATGACCGTAAATGGATTTAGAAATAGTTGAAAAGCTTTCCTGCGATGCGAACAAAAAATCGATTTGCCACGTGTATGGTAGACATGGCGATAAGCCGTACCTTTTGACGGAATACGATCTCAGCAATTATGATGAGAAGAAAATTGGTTCCAGGATAGGACAGATTACTTTTAACAAAGAACCAATATTCTCAGAGGTCTTGCTGCAATTCGAGTTGGTGGTTTGGTTCCAACAAACAAAACCCACAATAATTATTGAAAGACATAAATTTCAGCAAGACAAGCTTCTGGATAATATTCTAGCTGAATCAAGTGGAATGCTTTTATGGTGTCATCAAGCCGAAGTCTTATTTCGATTGTTTGGTATGTCCCATTCAGACGCATCAAAAGCAGTTGAATCAATGTTAAAAGATACGGCTGAATGGAAAAATATTGCAGCTCAATATAAATTTTATGATGGACGAACTCTTGAGGATGTAATTACTGAACGCATGATATTTGGATACATCAAACGACCTCATTATCTTGGTGCTTACAATCTCTATAAGGTGTTCTGCCAACATATTATTGAGAAATGATGACCGAATAGATATTAAGCCGCTTAACTGTACACATTAGGCTGAAGAGAAAAGGCAAACTCTAAAAGAGTTATTGGTATGGAAATATTGCTATTACAAATTTCCTTGAGCCTTTGGTAGCTTTCGTTATTATCGTTTCCCCCCAGTGACGAAAGTTCTCTCAAAATGTCTTCGGCTGACATATTTTTTATTGAAGCCGAGCCATCAGGGAACGATGAGCCAGGATTCAGAGATAAAATTAGCTCAGTCGGCATTAAGTCTTTGAATTTATCAAGAACAAGTGGCTGTGCGAGTTTAAAGAATCTTTTGTGAACTTCGAATATTTGATTTTTGGGGTGATCAAATATGGATTCTCCGCGGCCATTCACTGCTCCGAATAATACTCGGAATGATTCCTCGAACATAGATAACATTCGCTCTGGCTTCACCTTGCTTAGATAGTATGCTCCCTCATAGGCTTGGGATGCTTGTCTTAGAAGTGCAGCACGAGAAGTGCATTCTTTTTTCATCTCAACTAAACTTATTTTACCAGTCCTATCAATAAGCAATAAATCAATTCCTCTACCCCAACCACTAAACCAATCATTTACTTCGTCTTCTTTCGCAGCATATTCTC
>CAZQUK010000105.1:225-4421 GCA_964596435.1 uncultured Oligoflexia bacterium | reverse complement strand
GGAATAAGTTCTCTTCCATTAATATTTAACCCGTTTTTTATTTCAACCGATGTCCAGTATGAGAACATTGTATGACAAAGGATTGTTTGAAACTGCGATTCAGTAAAATTCATATCTGTATTCTCCATTGAGCAAAAATCTTGAGGCTATATAAATAGATTAAAAGCAAATTAGCTAATTATCCAGCCACATCGCATAATGCAGATACGTTTGGATTGTGCCGACAAGTTAAGCTAAAGAAATAAGAATTGTAAAAATAACATTACCAATCACCATATTACCGCCGATAATATCCCTGCATGACGGCGTAATCGCAGCTCAAATATTTTTTGGAAGGGCTTAGCACCCCTCGTTATATGGCTCGGTACCCCTCGTATAAGGGCTTGGCACCCCTCGTGGCAAAATATCAATATCTGTTCATCTGTTTATGCAAATACACCAATGACTGACCATCGTGTTCTTTTCGATCAATCCTGATTTTTGACAAATAACCTGCATTTTTAAAATCCTTGAAAATCTTGAGTACAAAATCACGCTGACGTGAACGATGTGTTTTTGATTGATCTAGCTTGAGTATTTTCAAAAGGACATTCATCGAAGCTGATCGAAAATCTTTTGTCGATCTCATAAGCCAATATTGCAGCAGCCAGTGTTCAGGTTGTACCCGCACTTCAACAGAACGCAGTCTATCGTAAAATCCTAAATCCATAGGTCGCCAGAATGTTGCATGAACAAGTTGAGTACATACCTTTGCAGTAATCCTCTCTGGTGATACTTGCTGTATTTTGGAGCCGACGTCATGAATGGTAGCACCCTCAAACTCATAGTGGACTTCGAGCAGTGATTTATTTGGAATCGCAATGACTGTAATTTTTCGAGTGGCAGGGTGCTTATAAATGGTAAACAGGCATCGGTATTGTTTACTGCTCAGATTGTTTAGTGCATCTAAAGCCTCATGACGTGCTGAACCTGGAAAACTGGAACTACCGTAAGATTTGTAACCCATTGCTTTGCATAATTCATACGGAGTAAACACTACGCCACTTTGAATAGTCGTATCAGATAATCCACTCTCACTATAAAGGCAGAAGATGGCGAAAAGTGTTCGATGTTCCGTTGATGTCAGCTCTACTGACTCGAATCCTGTGGTCAGTTCGTAGCGAGCCTCATCACTCATGCTTTGGCTAAGAAGACTGTCCTTATTGGCAAGTATCGTTGTGGTATAGTTGCTAGGAATCTTAATTTTTGTTGTAACCGAATTATCGTGGCTCATTAGAAAAAACCCTTTCCAATTTCTTTGAAATACCAATAAGGCTTGATCACTCTGTAGGTGGCGATCTCTCCTGACTCAAGCTCACGTGAGGCGATCATATTTAAAACCATGTCTGTACCTTCGGGATCATCAGGATTTTTTCTTTTGAACTGCATCATGTGATCAAAGGAGTACTCAAGATCACCAGATTCTTTCCATGAACCTATTCCACATTGGTCATAGCCGGATCGAGCCAGCTCAGAGATTACGATGAGGGAGGCATTTTCATTATCACGGATGTTTTCAAGAAACCTTATCCAGCTATCAATACCCTCACGACGATTCATCAAATTCATCGGGAGTTTTTGAACGGAATCAATAACGATCAATACTTTGTCGTGACCAGTTTGCTCTTTGACGCGGCGAATATGAGACAGGATCACGTCTTCATTTAGGCGACGATCATTTTCGATAAATAACGTCCGTGATTGTTCTTCAACCTGAACTTTTGATCGCTGTATCTTGTCAGCGTAGTCGGCAGTGCCTAGTTGAATGTGATCGGGATGTACTTGTGCTGTTCGTGAAATCAATTTCAAAACTATACGGTTATAACCATTTTCAAAATCGTAATAGAGTACGGGATATTTTTGAGCTGCCACCTCGGATGCGATTTGGACAGCTAGCGTTGACTTGCCAATCTTGGGTGGAGCACCAAGTCCAATCATTCCACGGATACCTTTCATGTACTTGGTCAGCTCAGGAAAGCATGGCACATCGAATCCGATTAACTTGCCACCTCTTAAGCTGCTAAGATATTTTTCAAATTGTGGGAGTCGATCTGTGACGGAAATAATTGATGGGGATGGCTGGATTAGATTCTTGGATAACTCATTGTCGAAAACTTCCCTGAAGTGTTCCCGATGCAGTAAAAAATAATCGTTTATGTCGTGGTGATCCTCTTGGTTTTGTCGGTTCCACTTATAGATGAAGCATCGTCGGCCTATTAGCTCTGCAATTTTATTGGCTCCATTGCGTCCAGCCTCATCATTGTCAAAGACGACGACTATTTTGGAAAATGGCTTAAGAAGGTCAACGTATTCTTTCTTGAAACCATTGGTACCGGATACACCGAGAACGTCATAACCAGCCTGAGCTAAAACCAGTGTATCTTTTTCACCTTCAGCCAATAGGATTGTAGATCGGCCGGCATCAACGGCATGTAATAGCGATTGTAGGTTGAATAAATGCACTGCCTCTCGATGGGTTTTGAAAAATGTGTCCTTATTTAAATCCGCACTAATGGCTTTGTAGCCGGTACAAGAACCATTTTGATTAAAATAGGGGTAGACGATTTTATGTCCAAGCGAACCCAGTAAAAGTCTTTTGATTGTTTCAAGGGTAATGCCACGATTTTGGAGGTAGGTAATGTGAACCTGGCTCAAATTTGCATGACACTCGGTAATCGTCTTCTGGTAGTCCTCCGGTTTTACGTCTGACTTCGATTGATGGCCCAGTCGTTCGATAAAATCACGAACGCCACCAGAGGACTGACACTTACCAAAACAAGTCCATACTCCTTTTTGCGTATTTACGGACATTGCCGGAGTGTTCGTATTATCGTGAAATGGACATAGTGCCTTGAATTGGTGCTCAGTGCCGGAAGGGATCAGTTTTAAATGCTTGCTGTAAAAATCGTAATAATCAATATTTTCCAAGAAAAAGCTCCAATCTGAAGTCAAAATACGCTGTTTTACGGTGTCCGCTTGCACGAGCACCGCAGAATTGCCTGAATTACCCCTAAGCACCTTCGCTTGCAGCTTTGTTCAGCCGCTACGATTCACAGTAATCCGTCCTGAAGAACTCGCTAAGTAGCGGCAAATGCAGGACCAAAATTAAGTGGGACCATCTGCATTCCCGAAACTTTGAATAGTTTGCGACTGGTTTTGTAACTTCTTGACCGAATTAACTTCTGCTCCTGAACACGATTAAACAGCCTAGCTGAAATTAGTGCCGGATGAGTGCCACCGGCAGTATTGCCAGCGTACCGTAGCCATCCAACGTAAAACGGATTGCTAAGCAAATCGTGAATCGAATCAGGGTGAAGTGGGCAGCTAGTAATATTACGAATTTTAGGAACACTTAAATCCTTTGTCGCATAGAGACGAAATAGCTGCTGGACGATTGCGGAGTCCATTGGATGCGGCAGTAGTCCTTTTCCTGCGGGATTGAGTTGGTAACCGTAAGGGATGTTGCCACCTGTCCAGCCACCATTATTGGCCAGTTCGTATTTACCTTCCATTAGTCGCTGAACAATTCTTTTTCTCTCAAATTCCGCAAAACCTCCAAGCATACTGAGCATCAGCCGACCTTCTGATGTACTTGAATCAAAACTTTCAGTGACGCTCTTGAGTCCGATGCCAAGCGGTTCAAGCTGGTCTTCGATAAGGATTAAAATGTCCTTCAGGCTTCTGGAAATGCGGTCGAGTTTTGGCACCAATATTAAATCTACAGTCCGCTGACCACCCTCGTCCTTGAGCGTGGTCAACATATTTTGATATGCAATGCGGTCAGTATTTTTTCCTGAATCGCCGCGATCACAGAACAGCTCAACAATAGACCAGCCCTGGGACTCGACGAATGCTCGAATAGATTTTTCTTGTGCTTGCAACGACAGGTTGTCGTTTTCAAGTGATCGTCGAATGTAGCCAAAAACAAGTTTACTCAAGGCGGACTCCTCTGAACAGGAGTAACGTCAGCAAAGCGCCCCATGACTTTGTCCTTCACCTTCATATGTCTTCGGGTAGACGAGTCAAAGAAAATGCGTTATTTCGAAAATCAATCTTATCGAGACTTCTTGCGATCTCTCTAAATTTAGATAGTGTTAATGTTTGAAGTACACTGCATATTTTTGTCTTAAGTTGCTTACAAATTGTTAATTTTAAGT
>CAZQUK010000105.1:0-215 GCA_964596435.1 uncultured Oligoflexia bacterium | reverse complement strand
TGGTCGTTTCTATGGTTTTTTTAATCTGAATTTCTGACACGTTCCTGAGACGTGTTGGATTATGCTTACTTTCAATTATTATTCCTAAGTGTGCTAGTTCTAGTCTCAATTTTGCTTTATTAAGCCTCTCAATGGTTTCTTCAAGGATTGTAACAAGTCTTTTCCAATATGGTTTATTTTGTTGTGTAGCATACCTCCTTATATATTCATTCCCG
>CAZQUK010000104.1:0-10374 GCA_964596435.1 uncultured Oligoflexia bacterium | reverse complement strand
GGGCAGTTAACTAAACCATCTTAAACATATGAATATTATTATACAATTGGCCTGCTCACACACTCGCCAGGTCTGTCTTCCCGACTTGTTTTACTTCTTGGAAATAAATCCAATTTTTTCATAAACCAATTTCATGGTTTTTGCGGCACGCACGCGTGCTTTTTCAGCCCCAGTTTTTAGAATCTTATCTAGACTATTTTTGTCTGTTAAAAGCAGATTTGCTTTTTCGCGTATTGGTCTTAGGGTTTGAACAAGAATGTCTGCGGTTTCCACTTTCAAGTGCCCGTATTGTTTTCCGGCATATTGGTTTACAAGCGCCTCTGGTGTTTTTCCTGTTAAGACGGCTTGAATGTTTAGCAGGTTTTTAACCCCTGGTTTATCGTCGTCGTATGTTATTTCTGATCCTGAATCTGTAACTGCGCGTTTAACTTTTTTAATAATTTCCTTGTCGCTATCGGTCAAATATACACAGCTTGTAGGGTCAGTATCCGATTTTGACATTTTCTGAGTTGGATTTTTAAGGCTCATAATTTTTGCGCCAATTTTAGGAATAAGTGGGGTTGGAATATTAAAAAGTCCGCCGCCGTAAACGGAGTTCATTTGCTCAGCTAAATCACGCGCAAGCTCTATGTGTTGTTTTTGATCCGCGCCAACGGGTACAAGGTCCGTTTGATAAAGAAGAATATCTGCAGCCATAAGGGCCGGATAAACAAAAAGGCCCGTTGGTATTCTTTTACCGTGTTTTTCTTTTTTATCTTTGTACTGTGTCATTCTGCTTAATTCACCCATCGAGGAATTGCAGGTAAGTATCCATGCAAGTTCTGCATGTTCCGGTACGTGAGACTGAATAAAAACAAGAGATTTAACGGGGTCAATCCCAATTGCAAGCATTAGGGCAATGGCTTCGTAGGTGTTTTGTTTTAACGTTTCTGGGTCATATGGAGTAGTAATACTATGCATGTCGACTGCAAAAAAAAGGCAATCGTGCTCATTTTGCATTTCGTTCCAGTTTTTAAGCGCACCAAGATAATTACCAATTGTTAATGAGTTAGTTATTTGAATAGCAGATAATACGATTTTTTTTCCGGAATTTGCAGGCATTAATATTTCTCCCAGTTTCTAAAAAAAACTGCCACTAAGGCCAAAAATAGAAGTTGTTATAAAAAGCGTGAGATTCACAAAAAAATTAACCGGATAAAATAAAATCTGAAGAGCGCCAGTAAGAAGCAGTGCTATTAGTATAAAAAAGCTATAGCGTCCAAGTTGTTCATATTTTCTGGCCATATTGTAAGGGAGCAGGCTTTCAATAATGCGACTTCCATCAAGAGGTGGTAGGGGGAGTAAATTAAAAAATCCTAAAATAAAATTTATATAAATTGATATTCTGGCCATCGCTACAAGAGGTTCAAAAAGGTAAAAAGACGGCGATACCCAAGCAATTATTCCTGTAAAAATAAATGCTGATATTACTGCAACTATGAAATTCATACCAGGACCCGCAAATGCAACCCAGAATAGCCCTTGTTTAAATTTCTTAAATCTCATTGGATTAATAGGAACAGGTTTGGCCCACCCAAAAAGCACATTTGCCCCTGTTAGCATTATTATTATTGGAAAAAGCAAAGTTCCAAAAATATCCACATGCGGGATCGGGTTTAATGTTAGGCGCCCGGCGTGTTTTGCTGTTTCATCTCCCCATTTGTGCGCCATATAGCCGTGGGCATATTCATGAAAAACAACTGCAAGTACAAATGGTATAAGCTGAACCGAAAGGCCCTTTATGGCTTCAATAATAAAATCCATAAACTAGTATTAACATAGTTAATCGGTGTTTTAAATGAGTGATCTTTTTTGTTTAATATTGAAAACTACTCACCTCTGGGGTGATATTTTTGATGGGCACGCTTTAGGTGGTCCGGGGTAATCTTTGTATAAATTTGGGTTGTTGCAAGGTCAGAGTGTCCCAAAATTAACTGTAGAGCCCTCAGATCCATTCCACCTTGAAGTAGGTGTGTGGCAAAGCTGTGCCTTATTATGTGTGGTGAAACAGAGAGCCCAGCCATTTTAGAATAGGCACCAAGTGTTTTCCAAAAGGCCTGACGTGTTAAGTTTGCGCCATTTGTATTTAAAAACAGATGCTGAGTTGCAGGGTTAAATAAAGGTCTTATGTTTGTAATGTAATTACCAATTAGTGATGCAATTTGTGGTGGAAAAGGTACAAGACGCTCTTTTCCTCCCTTGCCAATTGTTCTTAAAAAACAGTTTTTGTGTTCAATACTATAAAGTGAAAGGTTTACGAGTTCTGAAACCCTAAGGCCCGTTGCGTATAGAAGGGTAATCATTGCCTGATCGCGCCCGTGAAGTTTTTCCCTGCTTTTTTCTCCATAAGGAAAACCCGTGTGAACGGCCTGTAGAAGCTTATCCATATCTTGTCTGGAAAGAGCCTTGGGTACTTGCCGATCCTGTTTTGGAGAGCCAATATTTTGTGCGGGGTCTAATACTAAAAGTTCCTCAAGGCAGCAAAATTTAAAAAACTGTTTTATGGAACTAATTTTTCTTGCCCGAGACGACGGTTTATTGCCATCACTAAATGTGAACTCAATGAACTGATTAATATGTTCGGTTCCAATTTTTTCAACTGAATTTATGGAGTTATCAAGTTCATGCAACCAGTTAAAAAACTGAATCAGATCTCTTTTGTAAGAAATTATGGTGTTAGTAGCAGCTCCACGATCAAGACGACAAGATGTAATAAATTCATCAAGACCATGCTTCAGATTTTCTGGAAGCTTTATTGTGGTACCAATCTGCATGTTTTTATGATCCTTAGGAAAAAGTACTTTGTCCAGTTTCAAATTATATTATTTAAAATGCAAAAGGGGTGGAACTTAAAATATTTTAAGTTCCACCCCTTTTTGAAACCCGCAAACTTTGTTTTATCAACAAGCCTGAACTGCGAGTTTCTTTTGAAGGGTCAATGTTCTGGAGATTTTATGCTTGAACTGTAGCTGTCGCTTGAACTTTTACTGCTGCTTGAATTTTAACCTTAGCTGTAGCTTGAACTTTTTGGGTTTGGCAGTTCCCTGAACTTTTTAACTCTACTTGCCACCGGGCTTTTTCTATTTCTGCTTTAACTTTAACTTCTGCTTTAATTTTAACTTCCGCTTTAACTTTAACTTCTGCTTTTTAAGCTTATTTTTCTCCTGATTTACCCTCCTAAACTTTTTGTTTGCTTCCGGCGTAGGTTTCCATTTAAGTACATCGTGTACCTAAGAGAGGTCGAGTAACTCAAGTTCCAAGAGTTTAATAATTAACGTTCAGTAGTCAAATAACCTTATACTTTTAGAAATAAAGTATATAACCGCTTGTCGTGTTATTCAGATAAAGATAAACGTTACCACCGTAAATTGTCGTGTAGTAGTGTCCAACGTTCATGGCTATACCGCTAACACATGGCATACTTTGTGTGGTTCCAGTGTAAGCACCACCACCGAAGTTATACATAATGTCCTGTTGCGTTTGCTGGCTGATTTGTATCATACCAGTTGCGTTTGCAGTTTTTGAATTTTGATCATAACCTGGTTGAGAATTCCAAGTTTGAGTTGGATTCCAAAAAGAAGGTGCTGTTGGATACTGTTGATATTGAGGAGCCGTTCCTGTTACAGGGGTTATGTTCATACTAATTGCACCATCAACACCTGAGCGCTGGTATGGCCCACCAGTTGCTCCACCGCCGATAACCATTTGTCCTACACCTTGACCATAAGGCAGTTGACCACCCATAATATTGGCCCAGTCAAAATATATCTGGGAGCCTGTAAATGGTATTGGTTGGTTAATTGGCACACAGATACCAGAGCCTGTGCCCGGTACACCTGCATTTACGCCCGGAACTGTTGGAGCAGTTTCTCCCATCGGATCTGATTTTCCACATCCTACTAAAAGTGCTGCTACTATAAGAGTTACAACAAGAGCGAATTTGCTTTTTCTTGCCCGTTTCATGGGTCACCTCCACTGCATTTTTGACGGATAGCTTTTCACATCTTTATGAGAGTCACCGCCAAAACTTATCTCTCTTGAAATGATTAAAAGCAAAACTGGTGCCAAGGTGTGTCAATTTGGCACCAGTTTTTTATTATTAAAGAAAACCAATAAAAACAATTAGTTGTGGCGCTAGTTCTACTGTGCCATTTTTTATAAGTGTTCAGTTTTGGTTAAAAAAGGTGTTAATGGATTTGACACTTGCTCAACATTAATCTAGCTTTTTTTGTCCCATTTGTGTGGCGGTAGTGCCTGATTGCTTGTGCAATTCCTGTTGCGATTTTGTCCTGTCCGGAATTTGAAAGAAGTATGTTGCGGTCGCGAGCACTGTTTAGGAATCCAACCTCGACTAAAACCCCGGGCATTTCGGCGCCAAGTAATACATGAAAAAGACTTTGCCTCACGCCTCTGTTTCTGAGCTCCTTAAGGCTTGCATTTTGACCAGTGGCTTTTACTAAATTACCCTGTATTGAGCATGCTATATGCTTGCTTCCAGATAGATTTGCATCAAGCTTTAAGTCTCTTAAAATCAGGGCAACCTCTTTTTTCTTTGGATAAAGGTCATTTCCGGCCATGACGGTTTCTTGCAGTTCTGCCAGACGTTTGGATGTTTCATTGGATTCGCTGTGAATAATGTATGTTTCTATTCCTTCAGCACGGCTTTGTGATGAAGCAGGTGTTGAATTCAGGTGTATTGAGAGAAACACGTCGGCTTTTAGCTTATTTGCAATACCGGTCCTTTCGCTTAAGCTCAGGTCCTTATCAATTCTTCGGGTTAGTATCGCCCGAATATTATATTTTTGGAGTTCGTTTGCTATTTTTTTAGAAATCTCAAGATTAATTTCTTTTTCAGTCAGAACTGTGTTTTTAACTTTAAAAGTAGTGCCATTATCTTTTCCACCATGTCCAGGATCAATAATGACCAAAAACGGTGGGGTTTGTGCCGCGTAGATTGTATGGATACTTGAAAAAAGCAGTATTAATAAAAAAACAAACAAACAAGTTATTACAAGTGTTTTTAAACTAAACTGTGTAGCCCGTCCGGTGTGAAAAAAATTACTGTTTTTTATTTCAAACAACATAAAACACTTTTTGTTTTTTTAGTTTTAAGACCAGCGCACCCCCGCCGAATTTTTATCAGCTGTATATTAGGATAGGTTATAATAGTACCAAGAGCAAGTTACTCGGGTATATGTTCGTTTGTTGTGAAGTCTTGCGAATGTTTAATGTCGCTTTTAAGCTCATAAATGTATTTTAGCGCTTCAATTGGGGTTATTTGGTCGGGATTAAGTTTTTCAATTTTTTTGATTAAGTTTGCGTATTTTAAGTCAGTTTCTTCAGTAATTGAGTTTTTTAATTTTTGTGAGATGTCCCAATGTTCTAGAGAAGCTTTTGATTCGTTCATTGATTCAAAAAGTGCCAGCTGCTCATGTGTGCTGGAATTTTTCATTTTTCCTAGTGCGCCTGCATTTTCAAGATCGTCCAATACTTCCCACGCACGCTTAATAACAGAATTTGGGAGTCCCGCCATTTTTGCAACCTGAATTCCAAAACTCTCATTTGCGGCACCACTGCGAAGTTCATATAAAAACCTAAGAGCATCCTGCGTTAGGGTTTTAGCATTTTCAACAGCCATGTGCGCATTTGCTAAACCCACAAGTCTGCCCTCTAATTTTGTGAGTTCATGATAATGAGTTGCAAACAACGTTCTGGCTTTAATGTTTTTTGTTATCCATTCAAGCGTTGCCCAGGCCACACTCATTCCATCATAAGTTGCAGTACCTCTTCCAATTTCATCTAAAATAATTAACGACCTTGAGTCTGCACTATGTAGAATTGAGGCAAGCTCGCTCATTTCAACCATAAATGTACTTTGCCCTTGTGAAATTGCATCATGGGCACCAATTCTTGTAAAAACTGACGAAACAGATCCCCAGCGCGCACTTATTGCAGGAACAGGCGCGCCGATTTGACCCAAAATAATTATTAGCGCAATTTGCCTCATAATTGTGGATTTTCCACCCATGTTGGGACCAGTGATGATTAATGTATGAGTTTTCACTCCGTCTATAATTAAATCATTGGGGACAAATCCTTCGTTTTTTACAACGTCAACTAAAGGGTGCCGACCTGATTTAATTTCAATCTCCATTGAGTTATCAACTTCAGGAAATGACCAGGCGGAATTTTCACTAAGTTTTGCAAGAGAAAGCAGAACATCAAGCTTTGCAAGAATTTTTGTGGTTTCCATTATCTTGCCGACATTATTTTTTAGTTTTTGAACTAAAGCTTCAAAAAGTTCCATTTCAAGGCTTTTTTGTTTCGATGTGGATGAAAGCATTTCTTCTTCAAACTTTTTAAGCTCTTCTGTGAAAAACCTTTCAGCTCCGACCATTGTTTGTTTTCTGTGGTAGTGTGTTGGAACCTTGTGTGCATGTGATTTTGTGATTTCAATAAAATAACCAAAAACGCGGTTGTATCTCACCTTAAGTTTTTGAATGCCCGTAAGTTCGCGCTCCTTAAGTTCAAGATTCAACAACCACCTTTCGCCATTTTCACTCAAAGAAATAAGACGGGCGAGTTCTTCTGATGTTTCAGGTTTGAATATTCCACCCTCCCTTGTAATAAGAGGCGGTGGTTCTTTTTGTGTGTTTAATATTTCACTGGCCAAAAGCGCAAGTACCCCCTCATTGGCCCTAAGTTTTTCCAAAATTTTCTCAAAAAAAGGTTCTTTTTTTGCAAGCGAACAAAGAGTTTCGTTGATGCTTTTAATTGGTGCCAGCGATTTTCCAAGAGCAAATGTGTCACTAGGGGTTACAACACCCGCATTTATTCTTCCACAAATACGCTCAAGATCGTAAAGTTCTTTAATGTAATTTGTAAGGTCGTGCGTTTCTTTGGAGTTTTGTGCCAATGCTTTTACTGCATTTTGCCTGATTTTAATGTCAACAACATCCCTGAGTGGTTCCAGTAACCAACGCTTAAGTTCCCGGCTACCTGGTGCAGATTGGGTTTTATTAATGAGATCAAAAAGATTTGGATTTCCAAATTTTTGAGGAAGTATATCAAGGTGCCATGCGGCTCTTTGGCCAAGACTCATAAATTTATCCGGTCTGATGGGTTCTGGCACCCTTAGGTGTGTGATGTGTTCCTGCTTTTGTGTGTGAAGAGTATATTTTATAAGAATTCCAAGAGCGTGTATCGCAGTATGAGAGTGAAAAAAGGGAAGAAGCTCGCTAATTTTGTATTGTTCTTTTAATAGCGCTATTGCCTGTTCTTCACGCAAATAGTTTGATGGTATGGTTTCAATAAGAGGTGGGTTTTCACTATAAACACCAAGTGGTCTTTTAAGTTTTTCTCTAACTTCATCTGTTAAAAGAAGGTGTCTTATGTTGGGGTCAGACAGGCTTTGAATAAGTTGTTCATTATCAAGTGGTAGTGTTACCTTGGTTTCCCCGGTTGAAGGATCAAAAAACGCCATGATCCATGAGTCTGTTTTAACAGGTAGTATTGTTACAAGAAAAGTTTGGTCAATACTTTCCTGATCAAAATATACTGCAGGAGTTAGTACTCTAACAATTTCCCGCTTTACAATGGTTTTTCCCTTAACGCTTGCGGGATCCTCAACCTGCTCACCTATTGCAACCTTCCATCCGGCTTTTAGCGCCTTCATAACGTAAGATGAGGCACTGTGGTGTGGAACACCCGCCATCGGTGTAGGGTCAGGTTTGTTTTTTTCGCGAGTAGTAAGAGTAATACCTAAAATTTTTGCGGCTTCCTTAGCGTCGTCACCAAAAAGTTCATAAAAATCACCCATTCTAAAAAATAAAAGTGCTCCAGGAACCTGAGACTTAAGTTCCCAGTACTGCTTCATTAGAGGTGTGGTGTCGTTAAAATCGTTATCAGTGATTTGCATTACAGCCAATTGGTTTAACAGGTCGGACTTTCGGCGGCAAGAGTGTGCGTTGCGTTAGCTGGGAAAAATAGTCCAGATGAAATCTGAGGAGGAAAAAAATGCCGCCCTCAAGATCCCTAACGACATATGCTATTGTCATAACACGCTGATATAAGCGGTAATTTTTTTCTTTGATAAATGTCCCGTTTGGTATGTGGATTGCACGCTAGTAACACGGGGGATTACTTTACCCAGAATGTTTACGCTCCGGGCAAAAGTTGCTGGAGTAAAGTCAGGATATAGGATGTCGCAAATATTCTAAGGAAGGATAGTCATGACAAGTATTACGTCTACTGAAGGAATGAGTAAGTACATACAGAAACTTAACGACATGGAAGATGAGATGGAAGAAAGAGCTACTCGTAGTGAAAAATTAAGAAACGAGAATGCTGACGAACTTGAATCAAAATATATTGGCGAAATGCGTGAGAACGAAGAGGGACTACAAAATACCGTTGAAGAACTTCGTGAAAATCATGATGAAGCCATTCAAAAGCAAAGAGAAATGGCAAAGCAGGATGTGGTACGTCTCAAAAGTCAGATGTACGACCACAGGGGTAAAGCGGATCAGGCTGTTATTTTAAGGGATGAGTTAAAACAGGCACAAGAATCATGGGAAGCTGAAAAAGCTGGGATGGATAAGAGGAATGAAAAATCTTCAGATTATTATGAAAATAAAATAACGAACCTTTCTGAAGAACACGAAAAAGATTTAGAGGCAAAAGCCACAAAAATTCAACAAGCAAGTGGTCAAACCAACAAAGACATTATAGCAAAACATGAAGAAATAAATGAGCGCAGGAAAAAACTTGAAAAGCAGTTTTACGAAATGAACGAAGCGCGCACAAAAGAAGTTAACGAAGAAAGGAAATATTTAAATACCGAACTTGAAAAAACACAAAATGCTTATGAAAGCAAAAAGAACAAGTTAGCACGCCAGTCCGAACAGGCTATGGAAAATTTTATCAGGGGTGTGGATCATGAAACTAAAGAAATAATTTCTACACAGAAAGATGCTTATGGCAGGGATAGGCAGGAACTTCAAAATAAATTAAACGAACTCTCTTTTGTTAGTGTTCCTTATGTAAAAGAAAAAGGTGAGGGCAGACAGGAGGCAATTCGCGATATGGAGCAAGAGTGGCGCCAGCGCGAAAAACACGTAAATCAGGCTTATAAAGAAGAAAAAGATGGTTTAAGAAGACAGATTACAAATTCACAAAATTATTCTTCAATGAAAAACCTGGAGGAACTCGCAAATAAGGACAAATTCTATAATAATTTATTAAAAGACGAAAAAGCTGATGATTACTATCAACAAGAATCTTTGCACAAAATGTGGAGAGACGATAGGGACAACCTTAATGCAAAAAACAAGTCAGACAATGAGCTGTCTGAACGAAGAATTTCAAAGACGTTACAAAATACCAAGGAAGATGCAGCAAGAAATTACGGCTCACTTGCTGAAAGATCAAATCAAACCATGAAAGATCAAAAAGCCCTCTCTGATGCACATATAGGCGCACTTAAAACACAATTAGGCGAATTTAGGGATAAAGCAGGAGAGGATAATAATATTGAGGACAGAATGCGGAATGGACTCATTAAAAATTATGAAAAAACTCTGGCAGCAGAAAAAGATAAAAACGAAAAAAATTCCGAACAAATTAAACAGAGTTATTCTGGTAGGCTCATGAATGTGCAACAAAAAGCCATGAGGGAAAAAACCCAGGTTCATAAAGATGCGGTTGCTACGATACAAGAAGAAAGAGAAAAGTTTATAGAATCTTTCAGCGATACAAGGGCCGCCAAAGAAGATACAATGATAAGGCTCAAGGATCAGCACGAGCGTGAACTTGATAACGTGTCAAAGAATTTTACAAGAGTAATGGAAAAACAAAGGGATCATTATGATGATCTCTTGGGTTCAATGAGAAATGAAACCCGTGACGAAATTGCTTCTGTAAGGCGCGAGGGGGATTTTAAACTTAAAATGGCATATCGCGACTATGCCATGAATACAGGAGCATCAGTTAGAAAGTATGAGAAAAAAATATCAGATCTTCGCGATACGTATGAAGTAACACTTAATCAAACAAAAGAAGAAATGGAATCAAAACTTCGCGAACAAAATAAGGCTCATCAAAGGGAGCTTGAGGCTCAATCAAAAGGATATGAATTTCAATTGGCCCAACTTGAACAAAGCAACAAGGAAAATATGGCAACTCTGACGGAAAACTATAATGAGCAGTTGGATGATGTAAGGCGCGCCAGTTCTAAGAGAAAAGCTTAGGTGTGTAATATGGATACTTGGTTGTTGTGAATCTGTTATACCCCAATTGAGCAAAAAAACTTAAGTGTCTAGACGAAATAGATAGAAA
>CAZQUK010000103.1:0-10463 GCA_964596435.1 uncultured Oligoflexia bacterium | reverse complement strand
TGTCAGGGTGATGCGAAATCATATACTTCAGCTTTAAGTAGCGAATTATTTACAACCCAGCACTGGAGTTTTGGAGGTGTTTCCACCCCAAATTTTATATATAATGTATTTTTAGATCTAACTGATTCAAACCTTGATTTTGAATATAACCAAACAAATTTTTGTGCATTAAGAGGAACACCTGAGGCTTCACGCTGCTCAATTTTTGACTCAAATTTATACGTACCTGCCAGTTATACTTCTGAGGAAAAATTTATTGAAAAATATAATTTTTATATTCAGTCAATGTTCAGTAAATTTTCAAACACCTGCATAATACTAAAAAACGGACAAATAGAGTGTTGGGGTTATAACTACCATGGGCAACTTGGAAACAGAGCAATTGCACATCATGAGGGGGCCGGAGCAACCCTTGACTCAAACTGCAAAGAAGACCTTGATTGTTATAGTCCAAAAGCTGTTTCCGTAATGGAAAATTATCAGGATCCAATTTTAGAAGCAAAAGATATTGCAATTGGTTCTAACCACGTATGTGCCTTAATAAAAAATTCCACACAAATAAAATGCTGGGGACTTAACCACGTGGGCGAACTAGGACACGGCGACACAAACCCAATTGGTGATCCTCAACTTGCAAAAACTGTGAGTAAAGATTCAAGCTATGCAGAATTCACAGGGAGCGAGAAAATCAGAGCCGGCCAGGATTTTACCTGCGCTCTAAATAGTGAAAAATTATATTGTTGGGGCAGAAGCAGAAGGGGCACTTTGGGAAATCCAAATGTTAGCCCAGGGGACACCTTTAGGTTCGTACCGGATACTGCAAGCGCGAGTGACATTAAAATAAAATTTTACGACTACATGAATATGCAAAACACCACTTTACCTTTACCTGTAAAAACGGATGCAACAACTGAACTTAGTGGTATTAAAGATTTTGAAACGGGCCTGCGACATGTTTGTGCAATTAAACACGACAGGAGTGTTTGGTGCTGGGGCGATAACTGGAACCAACAACTGGGAAGACAAGCATCCGCTTCAGGCATCCACTACTACGGGGGTGGCAGCTTAGAGGATGGATTTTTATATTACAATACTAGTGAACCAGAGAAAAACTGCTGGTGTCTAAGGCGCCCAGTTATTCTAATAAATAATGGCTTTGCGACTGATGATGATGATGGAGATGGGCACACTGAGAGTAACGACGATTGTAACGACACCAACTCTAGTGTTTTCCCCGGAGCCACTGAAATACCAGGAAATGGCATTGACGAAAACTGTGATGGATCGGATCAGTCGGTACCACCACCAAGTGCGTGCCCTACGGTTGAACCTTCAGATTTAACAGCTCCTACAAATAGTGCTTATCAATGGGAGAATCCAAACGACAGTGACCTAATAATTGATGAATTAAGAATTCCATACACTGATAGCGGCAGTGCTTTTACTGCGGCAAATTTATGTTATTCAAATACGCCGACCCAAGTTAGTGGTATAAGTAATGCCAAAGAACTTGCTCTTGGCGCCTCGCACACTTGCGCCTTAAAAGATGATGGTACGGTTTATTGCTGGGGGCAAAATACGCACAGACAACTTGGCGATGGAACAACTGTGAGCAGGTATAACCCAGTGCCAGTTCTTATTAGCAGCAGTGAAATATTAGCAAATATTGTACACATAACGGCCGGTGACTACCATAATTGTGCAGTACAAGAAACTGTTTCAGGAGACGATACAGTAAAATCTGTTTGGTGCTGGGGCAGAAATATTGAAGGACAACTTGGGCTTAATACTGCATCACAATATTATCCATACGCAACACAGGTTACAACAATCACGGCTCTTGATGAAATCGTGGCAGGAGCCAGACACAGTTGTTTTAGAAAAGGATACGAGGTTTCGTGCATGGGGCGGAATTTACTCGGTGAGCTTGGAACCAAAATAATTTCTTCACTATCCGGCTACCTTGATACTTGGCTGTGTAGCAGTGGAAATTGTAATTCAATGGCACCACAAAGTGTTCAAGGTGTATTAAGACCAATGGCAAACACGGGCTACTACACCATGATGCATGACTTTTGTGAAAACTGGGGTCAATATCGTGAAGCGTATATTGATTACGACGATGAAGGTATAAGTAAGCGTTATGTGGGTGGTGCAAGTTTTGAAATAAACCGCGAAAACCTTAATAAGGACGAAAACCTTTTATTGCATTTAAAGTTTATTCCTCTTGGTAAAAGCAATAAATACGTTAAAATTGATGAAGCAAACGGCGCATACAAAGAATACCCCTATACAGATGAAGCTATATTCAATGTTCATTTGCTGTATTCAAAACAGGAACCGGGACGCTCCATGATTGAGCAACAATCAAGAAATTTCACCTATAATGATTCAGATAAGTTTGTTAAAAATATTCATACTCTTGCAATTTTAGGAAATGAAAACGAGGGACAACCACAAGAAGTGCAAGTACTAATACCTTTAAGTGCTTTTCCAAGTGCAAACCATATACGCATTGAAAGGTTCACAGGGTCGGCAATTTTCATAGACGCAAGCCTATATAGAATGAACGGCACTGCATATGCAAAATAGGTTTTTTTATTTAATAATATCAAATAGTTATGTTGTTTTATTTGCTTGACATAATTAGTCAAGTAACCTAAACTACTACATAGGGAAAGAAAAAGGGGGGACGTGTGAAAGCCTCGAATATTTTTGCGTTATTAAAATTCAAACTCTGCGCGCCCATACAGGTGTCGGCCCTTTTACTTATTTTATCGATGATTTTTCAAAGTGCTTGTCTTTCAAATAATAAAATCACATCAAAAAACAAAGGCACAGATGAAGACACAAAGGACACTTCTGAATATTCAAACAGTGGATTTGGATTCAGCTCTCCAAACACAAGTGGTGGAGAGGGCACTCCGCTAGTTACAATCACAAGAGCGGTACCTTCTAATGACACATCAAAAAAATATTCGCTCGACCTTTTGGGAGATGGCACCGATTCAATGGGAACCCATTGCGTTCAGAGCAAATCAAAGGATATTGTTTGCGCACCAAATACCTGTTGTTGTGTTTTTGAATACAAAAGAGACGGTGTTGCAAATAAAATTTCTGTTGGCGCATACTACAGTGAATCAAATCTGTTAAGATGTGACTACCAGGAAGTTATTGATGAAGGAATCACGGAAGTAAACGTACACATACTAATTGCAACTGTTGGATTAAAATCAAATACAAGAACGCTGCAGTTTACAACCTCAGGCAGTGGCACAATTATATCGTCCGATAAGGATCCTATTAATCCAAATCAAGACGCACTTGACCCGAAAAATCCATATAGCTATTCGGAAGTCATACGCTACCAGTGCCGTGACTACGTGTGGGTTCCTTATGTTTTCCAGGGCGGAAGTTCGGACGGAATTTATGACCCACTTTTATCTGAAAATCCGATTATGTCCTACCCCATGACCTTTTACACATCAAATCTTGGCGGCACGATTGGATATTTTTCAAACGCTTCGGCTGCAGATCCGGAAAACCTTGCGCAGTGGCGCTGTTCGGATAAATACTTGCCAGAAAACCCGCATGATACAAATTTTTTAATCTACTCCAAAAACCAACTTAACGGCAGTTACCAAATTTCACCAAAGGATCATAAAGCCCCAGGGGTTCTTGATTCAAGATTTCAGTTTTATCTTGCAAAAGAGCCAATTGGTGACATGAACCTTGCAGTTACAGCTCTTGCCTCACCTGGCGTTTGGGCAGGCGCAAGTGCTCATCCTCCTGTTGGATATGCTTTAAGGGCCCAACACAGGTCTGATTTAGGCTACAGCGTTTGCCCGGATAGTTCAGCCTGGAATGGAGTAAAGCCCGATAAGCCAGAGACCATAACCGAAACTGACCCTACAGGTTCGACTTCGCCAAGGACTGTTTCATGGGAATGGGTAAAAGTCTGGAACTTTAGAAGTTCGCACCATATCAGGCAGTACCCAAAAAGTTCTGATTTAGTTGAATACAGCAAGTACGGGGTATCGTGCTATGATATCTGGTCAGATTATTTCAACACTGTAACGGGTGAGTGTGGTACACAGATGATAGACTATGGTGATTCTAGCACTCTTGTCTGTAAGAATTCATACATGACGGGGTCATGGGCAGACAGAATTTTGGGTCCAGACGATGGGAAACAGTTTGTTTGCCGTCTTCAAGCCACCACCAACCCTTTTGACACATTTATGCGTATAAGAGGGGGGACGGGCACTACGACATCAAAATCACAAATTGCACCACTTATTTCAAGTGACCCAAATTTTACAAACGGCACCCCAGGATCAGAGGCAAACCTTTACACAGAAGTGAATCAATCTGGTGATGTTGATGAAGTAAGTAGAGAAGAATTCCTGTTTGTTGTTTCGCCAACATCTATCACAAAGGCACAAATGGCTGACCCTGACGATGAAACAGCTAAAATCTACAGACCTTTTAGGTTTAAGCATGTTGAGAACTGTGATCTCGCCATGAACCTGGATGCAGATGCAAACTGTACGTCAAACCAGTCACAAAGAATTGCAGATTACGAACTTTACCCACTACCAACATATGTGGACGACAACGAGGATCTATATATGTTTTGTGCTTTACAAAGGCGGGTGAACTAAATGTTACACAAAAAAAACAAACAAATAAAAGCAGCTAAAAATTGTAAAAAGAATAGAGCTTGGTTTACATTGCGTTATTTTTTAGTTATATTTTTACCGCTTGGCCTTTTAGCCTCGTCTTGCATTGAAAATAATGTAAAAAGAAAACCTGCCACTGAAGAAACTGAAGACACGCAAAACACTGAAACTACAAATCTTACAACAAAAAAAGATGACTCCGTAGCTGACGACACAGGGAACCCGGGAATTCCTAAAATTTCAAGTATCCAATATATAAAGGCCCAGGAATATTTTAAGGTATGGTTTGATGCTGACCATAAGGATATTTATGAGAGTTGTCCCGTTTCAAACTCAAGCATTTCGTGCCACTGCGTTTTTAGTTGGACCGAACTTAATGAAAAGGGCTACACAACTGTTACTGTTCCAAGAAAGGTGCGCACAACAATAAACGTTATACAGGAGGCCTATGTTGAGTGTAATGCGCCTTCAGTTTACCAGTCGCAGATCATTGATAAAACTGCGATAAAGCTTGAAATTGCAAAAGCCGATACAGGAAGTGTGATTTCGAGCAGTCATACGTTTTTTAAAGCTAATGAGGACGAGCCTCCGGATCAATCAGACCTTATTGATAATGAGGGCATTCCATTTTTTAACATTCACCGCTATACCTGCCACGAATTATTTTACAGAGGGTCTCAAATAACAAGTTTTATATCACCTCAATCAAAAGCAGGTGCTGATCCTCCGGTAACAGCCAAAATTGCAAAGGCCACAAATTTTTGCATACAAACATCAGCCGGTATAGTTGGTGGCACACCCGATGAAAACTGCATTGGTATTGCAAACGAGGCCAGTCCTTCTGCCCAAACTTACTATTATAATTTTTATGTAAGAAAAGGACTTCAAGGTGGTTGGGTGTTTGAAAATAATCAATTTTCATGTCCACATATTGACAGGAACCTTGATGGAGTTTCAGGGGTTTGGCCGTATGATACATCTTTTGCTCTGGCAATTAGCCCCACAAAAGATTACACAATAGGAATTGAGGCCAGATCAAGACTTGTGGGCGCCGGTTCGGATTCAACTTCAGACTACTGTTCACAAAGAAACAGTGCCGACACAAACGACACCACTGACGGCACAACCACAACCGGTGGAGATGCCAGACAAAATGCTGTTGCAACGTCATGCCTTGGATTTGCTGCAAAACCTAATACAGACGGAACGTGCAACCCAATTGTAAATCAGTACGGAAGCCCTGTGAAAACTTATAGATTAAGGCGCTACTATGCAATTTTTCCACCTGCTTTTGAAGCAACTGGAAAAATTTATCCTGGGCGCGGACAACCGTCAGACGTAATATACGTTCTTGATAGAGAGGTTAACACTGGAAGCAGTGTTTCTGATTCTTATCCGCCAACAGTAAAAGGACCAAAGCCATGCCCATTTGCATTTTTGGACGATGAAGTTACAACAAAGCATACATCTTCTCCAATGACAAGATATCTAAGCACCAATAACCTTTTATGGGAAGGCGTTAATCCGGATGGCGCACAATTTCCATTTGAAGATGTATTTGATACGGGACGCAGTCATCAAACTTCATGTGCTGCAACTCTTCCATACTATTATAACAACAAATTTTACCTTTCAACCGTTGGTAAGAGTTTTATAAATCCGTATTATGTAAATACTGTTGGTTCGAAAACAGATTATTATATATATTCTGAAACAGTAAAAAAACGCGCTTATATTAGGCCAATAAAGCCCTGGTACCCTCGCTATGTTGAAGATACAAATTTCAAAGCCTGTGCCCCAAAATCACATAAGGCCACGATAAATCAAATACAGGCATCTGATGGTACAATAAAGCAGTATACAACAGCAACCCCAAGGATCGTTGATCCGCCACTTCATGTTTATAAAAAAGACAGTAATGATTTTAGATACTGTGCAAAGGTTTACCCAACTTACAACGGGGATAAAAACATAGGTACAACGGACCCGGCGGCAACACACAGAATTGCCGTAAAGGATATGAATCCCAAGGCAAAAGGCAGCTACCCGCTTCTTGCACCAACCAGGGAACTTGTTGGAGATACAGGTAATTCTGATTACGATTGTACTAGTGCAGGCTCGTGCGATAATTTACTCGGCGGAATTGAAAAAGCACTTAGTGAATCTGAACTTTATAAATGTGATTTTACTTCTGATTCTATTAACAACAGGGATACCTATAGTTATACTCCAAGTAGTGGCTGCTGTGGCACGGGATTTTCACCTTCAACAGCAACAGGAAAACATGTAGAATCATCAGGTGGCGCAACTCCATGTACGCCTTCATATTAACTTTTTATAAATATGAAGAAAAAAAAGTTAAAAGTTAAAATTAATGGACCGGGCAGAGTTGATGCTATTTTATTTAAAATACTAAAAAAAAAATATCCAGGTTTGAGTCGCAGACAATTAAAAACATGTTTTATAAAAGATCTGGTTTTAGCTAGAAATAAACCAATAAAAGGAAACTTTTACCTTTTTCCAACCACAATTGAAATTGAAATACAAAAAGAGGCCAATGTTTTACTAGAACCAAAAATTGCAAGGCGTGAAAAAATAATTTTTATTAAACCAGTTTTTGACAATAACGATTTTCTTGCACTTAATAAGCCACACAGCACCCCATCACTGCCACTTCATACTGAGGAAACCGGTACTGCCGTAAACATGGCCATATCACTTTATCCTGAAATAATTAATGCCGGTAACAATAAACTTGAAGGCGGGCTACTGCACAGACTTGATAACGAAACAAGTGGCGTGCTTCTTTTTGCAAAAAACAAAGAATCATTTTTAAAGCTAAAATCAGTGTGGAAAAGTGATGTTAAAAAAATTTACCGTGCAATTGTAACAACAAAAAACCCCCTACTCTTTCCTGAACTGCCTTTTTGTATTAATATTGACCTTCACAGCAGATCAAAATCGGCAAAAAAATTGCATCCATACAAACCCGGCTCCAAACAAAAGGCAATAAGTGCAAGAACTGAAATTTTGAAAATAAAAAATTTATCTGAAAATACTTATGATCTTACAATAAGAATCCATACTGGAGTCAGACACCAAATCAGGGCACATCTTGCCGCAATTGGCGCACCAATAGTTGGTGATACTGTATATGGTGGTAAAAAATCTGACCGCATGTGGCTTCATGCATGGAGCCTTGAATTTTTACAGCTAAAAATAACAGCACCACTACCCAGTGGCTGGAATAAAACAAAATAATATTTTTTTATTAACAGCCGCAATGCGCCTACCTTAAAAAACAATTCACCCTAAAGTTCGCCACCTTTTTTAAGCTTAACTACACCCCATACTGTTTCCACAGTTTAAACATTTATAACAGGCACCATTTCTAACAGTTGTATGTCCGCATTGATCACAAGGTGGTGCATCACCCATCATTTCAGCTAAAAGATTCATCTGCGGATCCATACCAGGAAGCGGCTCGCCTGCTGCAATTTTTTTAGCCGCATCTTTTGGATATAATTTTTCGGCAGCACCTTTTTCCGCAGAAAGATCAACAGTTGGGCGAACCTGCAAGAAGTCCGTGCGCCCCAGATATTCCATTCCTAAAACCCTAAAAATATAATCAACAATACTTGTGGCCATTTTAACGTTCGGGTGCCCTTCAACAATTCCAGATGGTTCAAAACGTGAGAACGTAAATTTATCAACAAATTCACTCAGTGGAACACCATATTGGAGTCCAAGACTAATTGCTATTGCAAAACAGTTCATCATGGACCTGTAAGCGGCGCCCTCTTTGTGCATGTCGATGAAGAGTTCACCTAAAGTTGTATCGTCATATTCACCAGTGCGTAAATACACTTTGTGACCGCCAATAGTAGCTTCTTGTGTGAAACCACTACGCTTGGGCGGTAGTTTGCGTCTCATTGGAACAAAGGCCATTTGCATGGCCGATGATTCTTTAGCACCTACACTTTGTGTGGTTGTGTTAGCTGCTTGTTTTACCTTTGCTTGTGAAGTTAAAGGTTGTGAAGATTTGCACCCGTCTCTGTAAATTGCAATTGCCTTCACACCTAGTTTCCAGGATTGATAGTACAGATCCTGAACCTCATCAACGCTTGTGTTGTTCGGGATATTAACTGTTTTTGAAATTGCGCCAGAAAGAAACGGCTGTACGGCCGCCATCATTCTTACGTGCCCCATGGGAGCAATAAAACGCTTACCAGTTTTGCCGCACTTATTTGCGCAATCAAAAACCGGTAGATGTTCATTTTTAAGGTGTGGAGCACCTTCTATTGTCATTGTTCCACAAATGGATTCGGTTGCCTCACTAATTTGTGATTCCGTTAAGCCTGCCCAAAGTAGAAAATTAAAATCCGCCTCTTCATAATCAGAAGCCGGAACACCCAAACCCTGAAGAAGTTCATCACCAAGTGCGTTTCTCGAAAATCGACTAGATAATTCAAAAGTTGTAGGAAGATTTTTTTCGATTCTTTCTATTTCTGATTCATGCATACCTTTTGAAATTAAAAATTTACGGTTTACATGAGGCGTATTATCAAAACACATTTTTCCAAGTACGTATTCGATGATGTCACCTATTTGATCTTTTGAATAACCAAGATTTTTAAGTGCAAGAGGAACCGATCTGTTTACAATTTTAAATGACCCGCCACCTGCAAGTTTTTTAAATTTAACAAGAGCAAAATCGGGTTCAACACCGGTTGTGTCACAATCCATTAAGAGGCCAATTGTCCCGGTAGGTGCAAGAACAGACACTTGTGCATTTCTAAAACCATATTTCTGGCCAAGAGCAAATGCCTTTGTCCAATCCTCTCTTGCTGCTTCTAAAAGATCCTGCGGCACGCCTTTTTGGGGAATTTTACAAGCATAATTCAGATGTTTTTGAATAACCTTTAACATCGGTTCACGGTTTTCACTAAATCCATCAAATGGAGCAAGCTTCTTTGCAATTTCTGCACTAACTTTATATGCGTGTCCAGTCATGATAGCTGTAATTGCTGCAGCAATATTTCGACCTTCATCGCTATCGTATGGAATGCCCTTTAACATAAGTAAAGTTCCAAGATTTGCATAACCCAAACCTATAGTGCGGAACTTGTGTGATGTTTCTGCAATTTGTTTTGTTGGATAACTTGAACTATCAATCAGAATATCCTGAGCCGTAATACAAACCCGAATTGCATGACGAAAGCCCTCAATATCAAAGCTACCATCTTCGCGCAGATACTTTACAAGGTTAAGTGATGCAAGATTGCAGGCCGAATTATCAAGAAACATATACTCGGAACAAGGATTCGAAGCATTGATCCTGCCAGTGTTTAAACATGTGTGCCAGTCATTAATTGTTGTATCAAACTGTAAGCCTGGATCAGCACAGCTCCACGCGGCCTCTGCAATTTTGCGCCATATTTTTTTGGCTTCATAAGTATCAATAACCTCGCCATTGGTTCTGGCCCTTGTGTGCCATTCCCTACCCTCTTCTAGGGCCTTCATAAAGTCGTTTGAAATTCTAACTGAGTTATTTGAATTCTGACCGCTTATTGTTTTATAAGCTTCACCATTGAAATCCGATGTATAACCTGCCTGAATTAAAATCTGGGCCTTTTTTTCCTCCCTGATCTTCCATGTAATAAAATCCATAATTTCCGGGTGATCAAGATCAAGGCTTACCATTTTCGCAGCCCTTCTTGTTGTTCCGCCAGACTTGGTGGCCCCTGCTCCACGGTCAAAAACATCCAGAAAGCTCATGAG
>CAZQUK010000102.1:0-10492 GCA_964596435.1 uncultured Oligoflexia bacterium | reverse complement strand
TCACAACATGGAATTGAAATTGACCACAAAAAACCTTTTTCCTGGCAAGGCACGCACACTGTTTCAAATTTACAGGTTTTGTGTTTTCAGCATAATAAATGGAAAGGTGCGAAGAAAATAATGTAGAAACTGGGGCAAACCAGACCGAAGCGAAGCTCAGAACATACCAGATCAGACCCGAAGCGAAGCGAGTACGTGCCAGACTGGAGCAAGACTAACACAGGAACGGACCACCCCGAACCGAGCCTGGCTGGATAAGATTAGCCCACCCCGAACTAAACCAGACCTGGCCAAGACCAGACAAAACACGAAAGTCAGCCAGTCCGGAGCGAACCCAAACATGAGGGCACCTCCGATCAAACGAATGCGAATCGAATCGAACCTATAACGGTGGAACGGATGTTGTTTGCACCTGTGCCGATATGAACAGCCACGGCCTTAATCTTGTAACTTTGCAAAGTTTTTTGCGGCTTGCTGCAAATTGAATGCAAAGGGCGTTAATCCAGCCTTCAATGATAACTATGACGATTGTGCTTGTGGACTGTTTGTTAAGAGCGATACAAAAAGTTAGATCAGGGTTGGAAATACGGATTATTATGATGTCGAGGAGTACCCTGGTGCTACTTATGATTCTGAAGTATTTTCAAGCGGAGAATACTCCGCCAAGTATCAACAGCGCCGAGATAAAACTGTAAGGGAAAATTGTAATGAACCCACTATAGACTACCGGACAGATCAGCCGATTTCCCCATAACCTCTTTAGCTCACGCCCCGGGAACTTATATCTGCACCCACCCAAACCTATAATAGCTTTCCTCAAAGCTTTCAAATGGCAGTATTGTGAAATCAGCATCCATTCTGGCAACAAGTGTTCCTTGCGTGTGTTCAAGCCCCAGGGCCTTTGCCGCATTATATGTAACACTTGCAAATATTTCAGCCTTAGTCATCCCCATATATAAAGCAGAAAGCGTCATTATTATTGGTAACGATAAACACATTGAACTACCCGGATTAAAATCGGTAGACAAAGCCACACAAACACCAGCATCAATCATTTTGCGTACTGGCGCATATGGTGCCTTAAGATAAAAAGCAGTTCCCGGAAGCACCACACCCACAGTTTGTGCGCCTGCAAGTGCGCTAATTCCTGCGTCTGAAATTTTTAGTAAATGATCTGCAGACAAGGCTCCCATAGTTACAGCAAGCTCTGCACTGCCTGTGCCCACTAATTCATCCGCATGTATTTTAATTTTAAGCCCCTTGCTTTTTGCGGCACTCAAAATCTTCCTGCCTTCATCGATAGTAAAATAACCATCATCAATAAATACATCACAAGCATCAGCCAGCTTGTGCGATGCCACTTCTGGGATCATTTCATTTAATAATAGGTCCAAATACTTTTCGCGTTTCATACCCTTAGGATATGCGTGTGCTCCTAAAAAAGTTGATAGGATCTTAATTTCAGGAAATCTATTTTTTAAGCGCTTTATAACTCTTAACATCTTAAGTTCCGAATTCACCGTCAATCCGTATCCACTTTTAATCTCTAACGTCTTTACACCAAATGATGTCATTTCCCGAAGTCTGCCAACAGCAAGTTCTTCAAGCTCATCTTCACTTGCAGCGCGAGTTGCATTAACAGTTGTTAATATTCCACCACCCATATTTGCAATTTCAGCATATGTAGCGCCCGCACAACGCTTTGCAAATTCACTAGATCTATCACCTGCAAAAACAAGGTGAGTGTGACAATCAACAAGCCCTGGCATTAAAACGCGTTTGTGGTTTAGGTCTAATTTATTAATCTTTTCATATTCTTTTGGAAGATCGCTTGTACTACCCACCCACATAATTTTATCGGGGATTTCTTTGGCATTCACATTCTTAACTGAATATACAAGCGCGCCACCTTTAATTACTCCAAGATCATCTTCTTGAACATGACGCCCATCTTTTTTCCTAACCCCAGACCCGGTTATTAATTCGCTAGCATTAATTATTGCCCGGTACATTTTACCACCAATCACTTAACCATTGGGGCCTTGCCGCCTCTAGCCTTAAATTCATTTTTTGCAATTTTAATAGAGCGCTCGTAACCCGCATCAGCGTGCCTTATAATCCCCATACCTGGGTCTGAATTTAGTACACGACTTAATCTTTCATCAGCATCTTTTGTTCCGTCACAAACAATAACCATACCTGCATGAATTGCATAGCCCATTCCAACACCACCACCATGATGTACACTAACCCAGCTTGCACCATTTACTGCATTAATAAGTGCATTTAATATTGGCCAGTCAGCAACAGCATCCGATCCATCTTTCATGGCCTCAGTTTCCCTGTAAGGAGACGCAACCGATCCGCAATCCAAATGGTCGCGTCCTATAACTATTGGGGCCTTAAGCTCACCACTCCTAACCATTTCATTAAATTTTAAACCAGCTTTTTCGCGTTGCCCATAACCTAACCAACAAATTCTTGCAGGAAGCCCCTGAAATGGAATTTTATCTTCTGCCATTTTTAACCACTTATGAAGCCCTTGATCTTCGGGGAAAAGCTCCATTAAAGCTTTATCGGTTTTTAAAATATCATCTGGCTCACCGGAAAGTGCAACCCACCTAAACGGCCCTCGGCCTTCACAAAATTGTGGTCTAATATAGGCAGGAACAAAACCCGGAAAATCAAATGCATTTTCAACACCACGCTGTTTTGCAAAAGCACGAATATTATTTCCATAATCAAACACATGGCTGCCACGTTTTTTAAATTCAAGCATTGCGCGCACATGTGTTGCAATACTATCTAAGGCTAAATTTTCATATTTTTTAGGATCTGACTGTCTTAACTTTATTGCTTCATCAAAAGTCATTCCACCTGGAACGTAGCCATTAAGTGGGTCGTGTGCGCTTGTTTGATCAGTAACTAAATCTGGTAAAACATTCCGTTTTAGAAGTTCTGGTAAAACCTCACAGGCATTGCCAAGTAAACCAACACTAATACCCTTTTTTTCTTTTTTATATTTTTCAACCAAGCGTATTGCATCGTCAATATCTTTGGCTTCAACATCGCAATATTTTGCTTCTATGCGGCGTCGCAACCTGGCAGGATCAACTTCAACACATAAAATCACAGCTCCGGCCATTGCACCGGCCAAGGCTTGTGCGCCACCCATACCGCCAAGACCACCTGTTAAAATAAATCTACCCTCAAGTGTTCCGCCAAAATGCTCGCGCCCTGCTTGTGCAAACGTTTCATAGGTTCCCTGGATGATTCCTTGTGTACTGATATAAATCCAGGACCCTGCTGTCATTTGCCCAAACATCATTAAACCCTTATCGTCAAGCTCCCTAAAGTGTTCCCACGTTGCCCACTTTGGAACAAGCATACTGTTTGAAATTAGCACACGTGGAGCATTTTTATGTGATGGCATTACAGCAACCGGCTTGCCGCTTTGAACAAGTAATGTTTCGTCTTCTTTAAGTTCTTTTAAGGTTGCTACAATTGCATCAAAACATTCCCAGTTTCTTGCTGCTTTACCAAGTCCGCCATAAACTATAAGCTTTTCAGGGCATTCTGCCACATCTGGATCAAGATTATTCATAATCATTCGCATTGCGGCTTCCTGTATCCAACCCTTGCAAGTTAATTTATTGCCGCGTGGGGCATGAATTGTGCGTGCCATTTAATTTTCCTTTCTAGCTTTTTATAGAAAAAACCAAAGACTTAAATTTATCCGTTTCAATTAATTTTTCAATTCTTTCTATATCTTCATAAAATGCCCTGTCATGTAAAATAGAGGGCACAACATTACTAACTTCTTTATATATTTTTTCCAAATATGAAGCAGCCTTAAGCGGCCTTAAAAAATTAAGCCCCTGCGTTGCACACAAAAGCTCCATTACAAGCACGCGCCTTACGTTCACAATTACCCGGTTTGCCTTTCTTGCGCCCCAAGCACCCATACTAACATGATCCTCCTTATTTACTGAGGTTGGTATTGAATCAACACTTGCTGGATGCGCTAAGGTTTTATTTTCAGAAACAATGCTTGCGGCCGCCACTTGCACAATCATAAAGCCACTTTCAACCCCACCATCTTTTGTAAGAAACGGTGGTAAATCAGAAAAATCTGGATTTATTAATTTTTCAATTCTTATCTCTGAAATACTTGCAAGCTCTGATACTGCAATCGCCAAATTATCCATTGCCATTGCAAGTATTTCGCCGTGAAAATTTCCTGCACTAATTACTTTTTTCTGATTAGGAAAAACAAGCGGGTTATCTGTAACTGAATTAACCTCAACTTCAAGAACCCCACGAACAAAACTCAAAACATCCCTTGTGGCACCATGGACTTGTGGAATACACCTTAAGCTATAAGGATCCTGAACGCGGTTACAACGCTCATGACTTTTTGAAATCGTACTTGTTCCACCATTGGTTAAAATGTCCCTGAATCTTTTTGCAACAAGCTTTTGCCCCGGATGCGGCCTTACGTCGTGAACTTCTTTTGAAAATGGTTTATAACTTCCCCTTAGCACTTCAAGGCTCATGGCACCTGTAACGTCTGCAAGATCTGCCAGATATTCTGCTTCTAACAAATTTAAAACTCCAATAGCACTCATAAACTGTGTGCCGTTAATTAGCGCAAGCCCTTCTTTTGCCCCCAAAACATAAGGTTTTATTCCTGCTTTTTTTAAAGCCTCCGAACCGGTTAGAACTTTTCCCTTGTAGCGCGCCTTTCCCTCGCCAATTAATACAAGTGCTAAATGTGCCAGTGGGGCAAGGTCACCGCTTGCACCAACAGAGCCTTGCGCCGGAACAACTGGGTGGACACCTTTGTTTAATAGATTCAGTAACTGCTTAATAAGACCCACACTTACCCCGGAATGACCAATTGCCAGATTAGCAGCTCTTAAAAGCAACATGCTTCTTACAACAGATTCTGAAACCGAAGGACCAATACCAACAGCATGTGATCTTAATAAATTATATTGAAGTTGCTTTAACTTTTCATTTGATATTTTTACATTTGCAAGCTGCCCGAACCCAGTGTTTACTCCATAAATGGTTTTACCCTTATTAATTTCACTTTGTAAAAATTTATAGGATTTTTCCACCTTCTTTTGGGCCGAAATAGATAAAACCACCTTCCTGTTAAAAGCGGCCACTTCTTTTATATCTTCTAATTTTAACTTACCGGACCCTAGGCTTAAGGCTTTCATACGAACTTCCTTTTTAACTATATTTTACGAAGATTTTTAATAACTTCAGCTTTATCTTTTGCTTTAAAAATAAACGAACCTGAAACCAAAATATCCACACCTGCTCGAATTAAATCAGCAGAAACCTTGGTGGTAACCCCCCCATCAACTGAAATTAAATATTTATAATTATTTTTTAAGCGAAGCCCCTCAAGCTCTTTAACTTTTTCAATTGAACCTGCCACAAAACCCTGTCCTCCAAACCCCGGGTTTACGCTCATAACTAAAATTAAATCAACAAAGCCGGAAACTTCTTTAAGTGCTGATACTTTCGTAGCTGGGTTTAATGAAACACCCACACCACATCCTAATGCTTTTATTTTTTTAATTAGCTCAAGGGGTTTATTTGTAACTTCAATATGAAAAGTAATAAACTGTGATCCCGCTTTTGCAAATGGCTCAAGCCACATTTCAGGATTCGTAACCATTAAATGTGTATCAAATGGTTTTGATGTTCTTGTTCTAATGCTCTTTACAACATCTGGACCAAATGTAAGATTTGGAACAAAATGTCCATCCATAATATCAAGATGCAACAAATCGGCTCCACAATTAACAATATCTTGGACATCATCTCCAAGATGGGAAAAATTTGCTGATAAAAGCGATGGGGCAATTTGTATATTTTTTTTTGTCATTTAATTTCTTTCTTAAAAAATTCATCAAGTGGATTTTCACATTTTTTTATAAGAGTAAGAGGAAGATCTTTTTTCTTGCCACACAAACCATTAATAAATCCAGGAATGTTACAGGCCCCCTTACCTTCCCACTGAACGCCAAGGAGCTCAAGCGCGCCTTTTGATGATGACAAATAAACTTTTCCCATTTTTTCAAAAATTTTACCGGGGGTTTCCTGAATATCAGTACAAATTCCGGCTTTTAATATTTTAAGTCTTCCACAATCTTTTTCACACACACTAACGCCTGGCCATGGATTAAGCGCCCTTACGACCCTTTCCATTTGATTGGCCGCCCAATCAAGCCCTAACCATTGCATTTCTTTTTCTAATTTATGCGCAAAAGTAACTTTTAATTCATCTTGAACCTGTGGGCTGATTGAACCTGAAACCAATCCTTCAACAGTTTCTTTCATTAAACCAAAACCAAGCGATGATAATTTATCGTGCAATGATGTGGCGGTTTCATCATGCGCAATAGATATTTTTTTTTTGATAAGCACATCACCTGCATCCACTTTAGGCGCAATTCGCATTGAACAAAGGCCCGATTCTTTGTCACCTGCAAGCAGGGCCCACTGGATTGGAGCCGCCCCCCGCCATCTAGGTAAAATTGATGCATGTAAATTTATGCAACCCAAACGCGGTATTTGAATCACTTCTGGTTTTAGAATATAACCATACGCCACAACACCAATTATATCCGGATTAAGGGCTTTTAATTTTTTCACTTCTTCATCTGTTTTTAGCGTTATTGGTTGCACAACCGGCACATCGAGCTCAAGCGCGCATATTTTTACAGGTGATGGGCAAAGTTTTTTACTTCTGCCAATAGGTTTATCCGGTGGTGTGTAAACCGCTAAAAGGTCCGTGCACTCATAAAGTGCCCTTAGTGCGGGAACCGAAAAATCAGGTGTCCCCATAAAAACTGATTTAATTTTTTTTTCACACCCCATCACTTATTCTTCCTCGCGCTCTTCTCGTTGCAATAAAAGTTTTTTCTTAACAACGGATCTTTTTGCAGGACTTAATCGATCAATAAAAAGTTTTCCATTCAGATGGTCCATTTCGTGCTGGATTACTACAGAAAGAAGTCCATCGGCCTCTATTTCTTTGCGTTTACCCTTTAAATCTAAAAAGTTTACTTTTATTTTTTCTTTTCTTTCAATGTCGGCCGAAAATTCCGGAACAGACAAGCAGCCCTCATTAAAAGTTATTTTTCCTGCGCTCGAAATTATTTCAGGATTAATTAACACTATTGGATTAAATTTTGGGCCTTTTTCTTTTTTGTTATTATCGCCGCTTGAACCTTTTTTTGAACTGGTCTTAATATCTGTGTTACTGGTAATATCTTCATCATCATCATCGTCTTCGTCGCTTGCGTGATCCACATCAACAACAATGATCCTTTTTAGTACCCCCACCTGATTAGCCGCAAGTCCTATACCCGGAGCATCGTACATGGTATCAAGCATATCGCGCGCAAGTGTGCGTAAAGACTCATCTATTTGTTCGACTGCTTCTGCTTTTTGTTTAAGTACAATATCCGGAAAGGTATATATTTTTAATTTTGTCATAATCTATTTACTCCACCATGGGATGTGAAGAGAATTAAAAAACACGCTGCTTATACAAAAGCACCAGCGCAATCGCCCCAAAAACAGCACTAGAAAGCCAGGCCGAAAGCCATGGAGGAAGAGCACCATTTTTTCCAAGAGATAGTCCCACAGAATAAAAAAGCCAATAGAAAAACGTCACACCCAGACAAATAACAAGATCCTTTGCAACCCCGCCTTCACGCGAGCGCCTAATCGAAAACGGTATTCCCAGTAGTGCCATGACCAAGGGAATAAAACTTAAACTAACTCTAGAGTGAAACTTGACCTCATAGCTTTTAGTATCGGCCCCTGCATCACGAACTCTTTTTGTATACCTAACCAGCTCCTTTAACCTGAGGCCATCAACTTCTTTTTCTATTTCACGAAAGTCATTTGGTTTTTCTTTTATTTCAAGCTCCCTTTCCTTAAACGATGTTATTAAAGGAAAAAGATCTTTTTCCAAAAATTTAATTACTTTCCCATTAAGAAGTCTCCACCCACTTTGAGAAAATAAAGCCTTTTCGGCTGTAATTATTCGCAATAAATCAAACTTATCATTAAACATATACACGCTAATGCCATGTATAGTTTTGGAGTTAAAATCAAAAGTCCTTAAATTAAAAATAAGGTTCCCAGATCTATACCAAATTTTATCCTGCTTAACGTCAAAGAAAAAATCCTCCTTTTTCTTCATCTCTCTCCAGTAATATGAGGTTCGTTGTTTGTACATGTGTGGCAGAATTCTATCTTGAAAAATTAAGGAAAAGCATGAGATCATAAAAACAAAAGATAATAGGACAAAAATTATTCTTGGTAAGCCAACACCTACTGAAAAAATAGCCACAAGCTCGTTCGACCTATTTAGACCAGATAGTGTGAAAACAACAGCCATCATAACCCCTGGTGGAGTCATTTGAACCATAATGTCAGGAATGCTCATCATGTGATAATAAAAGATCTGGCTTGCCGGAAAATCACCTTCAATTATTTCGCCTAAAATTCCCTGCAAAAGATACAATGCCGTTAGCCCAACAATTGCGACCAAATAATTCTTTAAAAACGCAGATGCCACATATCTATCTAGTATATTCATGACCTAAACCGGACCCTCAAGCAGATTGATTTATCATCTTAAACAGGTTAGTTCTAATGTTAATGTCTTCAAGAAATCATAACAGGAAGTTTGTGTATAAAAAACTTTTACTCTCAAAAACCTTAAGCTTATTAATAACTTTATTGCTAATCACAGCTATATACTCAAGCTTTTTTGGCTCTTTTGTCGTGCCCTCTGCATCCATGTTTCCAACGCTCTTAGTCGGAGACCACATAATAATAAATAAAATCAAATACGGTTTACACTTACCTTTTTCCATTTTGTTTTCAGATTATCCAATTATTCTAAAAAAGTGGGACGAACCTGAAAGGGGGGATGTTGTAGTTTTCCATTTTCCAAAGCACATCAAAACCCTGTACGTGCGCCGCATTGTGGCTATTGCAGGAGATACCGTAGCTATAAAAAATAGAAACATAATAATAAATGGTATTGTGGTGCAGCACACACCATTTTCTTCAGATCAAAAAGACAAAATCTTTAAAATAATTGATCTTGATAAAAATAAGGCTGAGCACTTTGTGTTATTTGAGGAGGCATTAGGTACGCATAAATATAGTGTTTTATTTTCAAAAAACTTTTCAAAAGAGTGGCAAAAGCCCCGCATTGTTCCAGACGAACACGTTTTTGTTTTGGGGGATAATCGAAACTTTTCAAACGATAGTCGCTATTGGAGTTTTTTACCGGTAAAAAATATTATCGGTGCAGCATGGAGAATTTGGCTACGCACAACATCATATAACATAGACGGAGAGAAAACATTCCACTTTATGCCTTCCAACAAAGACACGCTCTAGTGAGTATTGAAATACGCATATTTACGAAGAAAACCCATCGCGTAGATTCATTCGCCCACCGATTAACTAATTAATATTAAAAAGAATAACTTAAAAGGATGCCAGGATTAAATATTTTCTTAATTTTTGGGCTTTTCTTTGTTTGCTGACACTTTTTGTGCAATCCAATTTAGTGCGAAACCAAGTACTCGTCTCACCCTGTGTGGCAACCGGTCCACAAAAAAAGCAAGTGGAGGTCCAAATAAATAATAAAAACGTATAAAAGACTTCCCACAAAGTGTGTTTTTTAGAACATTATCCCTATAGAAGGTAAGCTTACCCAAAGTTTCAGCACTGGTTACGTCAATAAGTGATGTTGCAATAAAACATTTCGCTCCTGTCATCATATTATACGCCTGCTTAAAATCCCGCCTGTGAATGGCCTTACCCGAAGCAATGTACTTTCTAATTGATTCAGCGCATAGCGTTGAATATGTCTGCCCTCTTGAGAAAATTACAAGTTTTTCCAGATAATGTAGAAATTCTTTCTTATTTTCTGAAGATTTTGTTCTGTCATAAATTTTCGCAAGCTCCCAATAAACACCAACAACAACTAAAAGCTCAGCCATTTCTCTTTTATTATCAAAAAGGCCCGGAGAAAGCCCCCCCTGTGCCACACCCTTCCACTCTTCAAGCACCCTCAAATATGATTTTACATTACCCACAGCTTCAGCGTGTTTTTTGTTGTTAAATGCACTTACAGCCGCCTTTGCAAGCTCAACCCTCTTTGCAAGAAGCTTCCTTTTGCGCTCCTCTTCGGCCTGATCCATAACCTTTTGAATATTGTCACGGACCTGATCACCAACAGTTAGCTTTTTGGGGCTTGATGCTCCGGTGCCTGGCTTCACAGCCGGTTTGGGTTTTTTACTTTCGGCCTCTTTTTTTACTGCCATTTAATTCATCTTAACCCAAACTCAACTAAAAACTATATAAAACCCAATTAAATTAAATATATTTTTTTGAGTTAGTATGCACAATTTGTTTGTAAAAACAAACACTGACC
>CAZQUK010000101.1:0-10529 GCA_964596435.1 uncultured Oligoflexia bacterium | reverse complement strand
AGTTCAGACTAACTTAGGCAAGGCGGCCTGATTTTTTCGCTCAATTGGGGTTAGACTTTATAATTAATGAATATCGTATTCTTTTTGATACGGTCATGAAGTATAAAAAAACTACTATTCTTGTTTCAATATTGTTTATGATTAGTGTAATTTATCCTTTGAAATATATTGGGAATGAATTCTTTGCTCACAATGATAATAATCTTATTTCAATTAAAATTAAAATGATTCAAGGAACGGCCCTTGAAAAAACAACTCAGGTTGTTAGTGAAGTAGAGGGGATTTTAAAAGATATACCAGAGGCGGCTCATTATCTTTCTAATGTGGGTAATAATGGAACTGAAAATGCACAAATTACCGTTATTTTAACAAAAAAGGAAAAAAGGGTTCGCAGTGATAAGGATATTATTAATTATCTTATTCCAAAACTTGCAAAAATACCTGATTCGGAATTTTCATTAAGTTCTCAAGGTGGAGCTGGCGATGATATGGGTGGGGGTGATGTTTCAATTAATATTTATGGACAAAATTACAATGACATGGTTGAACTTTCAAAAAAGTTTATTCAGATTATGGATAATTCTGGAAACTTTAGTTCTATTTCTTCAACACATGTTGAACCAAAAAAAGAAATCCAGTTTATCCCCGATACCAATAAAATGATCAAACATGGAGTAAAAAATGTTGCCGTGGGTTCTGCAATTAGAATAGCAGTTAACGGTACAGATACTAACATTTACCGCGAACTAGGCGAAGAATACAAAATCAATGTTACTCTTGATGATAAATTTAAAGGAAGTTTAAGTGATATTGAGCAAGTTTCTGTTTTTGCAAGTGGCGGGCTTATTCCCATCAAGGCGCTTGGAAAAATTGAAGTTGCAAATTCACTTCCACCCATGAATCGTCGTGATAAACAAAGATATATTCAAGTAAATGGGTTCTTATCAAAGTCCACTTCAGGTCAGGTACAAGCTTATCTTGATAAAGAAATTGCCAAGATGGGTGTTCCTGAAGGCATGAGTTATAAATATGTGGGGCAAGCTGAATTTATGGAAGAAACGCAAAAAGAAATCGGTAAAGCTTTTATTTTGGCGGTTATTCTTACATATATGTTACTGGTTGCGGTTCTTAATTCATTTGCTCATCCATTTACCATTGTTACATCGGTTGTTGCGTCGACTGTTGGTGCCTTACTTTTGCTTTTTTATTTTGAATTTTCAATCAATATTGGCTCCATGATGGCTGTTGTTATGCTTGTCGGTCTTGTTGTGAATAATGCTATTTTAATGCTTGATCAGACTATGACAAGAATGCGTGAGGGGGTTCCTCTTTATGAGGCAATTTGGCAAGGTGCTGAACAGAAGTTTAGAGCTATTCTTATGACATCCATTGCAATTGTTGCTGGTGCTTTTCCACAATTACTTGATCCATTTATGGTAAAAGCTGCTATGGGCGGTGTGATTATTGGTGGAATGATTGCATCAATAATTTTTACGCTGTTAGTTATACCTGCGGTATTTTACTATGTTGAAAAACTTAAAGGTTTGTTTTTTAGGGTATGATTAGATCTGGTTTTTAGTCGGTTACCAAAAAAGAATTACCATCTGTATTCAAGACCAATAAATCCAGAATCAATTATGTTTTTTTCTTTGCTGGTTTTAAAACCGCTTGGAACATCATCTGATGATGAATTAAATGCAGTCCTGTACATGTAGTAATCCCGTTTATAAGTTCCAACAAGATGTATATCGTCACTGATTATATATCTTGCACCAACGCCTAAATATTTATGATTTAGAAAAGTGGTACCAATTATGCTGTCGTCGTTACTACTTAAAGACTCTTCTACAGAAAAATAATTAAATTCATCAATTCCTCCAAATACATCTATTATAAACTGCTTTGAAAATCTAAGTCCCACACTTGCTTGTGCTACAAAATAAGCATCAAAGCCTGGTGTTGAATCATTGGTCGAGTAACCGTTTGCAGTTAAAGTTTCGTCCAGTTTTTCACGGTTCATATAAGTTTGGGCAAATTCAAAACTTACTCGGCCCTTTATTATAAGTTCAACTTTTTCATCGCCCGATAAATCAATGGCATTATTTAAGGTTAACGAAAGAGCTTCAATTGCATGAACCCTGCCGTAATCAAAATCAAGCTCTCTAAATACATAAGATGCGACCTGCAAAGTCGCGCCGTAGCGTTCTTCAAGGATTCTGAATATTCCGGCCCTGAATTCTTTAACTGAAATTGTGTTGCTAATATCGTCTGGTGCTAGATCTGTTCTGATTCTCATTTCAATCGGGAAAAAAATAAGTGGGTCTATGTTGTCAGAATTACAAACTGTTTTTTCTGCTTTATAATCCCATTTGCACTTTTCGCCACCAAACGCAAACATGCGGGTTTCAATAGAAAGATCAATAAAGGTTTTATTCTCCTGCGTTTTATCAAAAAAACTTCCGCTATGAGCAAACTCCACTCTTATCCTGCCATCTTCAAACATTGGTGGAATAACAATTTCAGGGATTTCAAGATTAACCTGGGCTTCAAAACGTTTATCTTCTTTTGATTGGCCAGATGAATCAACATCCGCAAAGGCGCATAGACCTGCATTTAAGCTTATTATTAGTAGGAAACTTATTAAATGTTTCATTTATAAACTCCTGTTACCATCTGTATTCAAGGCCCAAAAAACCCGTATCTGAAATTCTTTTTTCCTGTGTTCCAATAAGGTTTTCTGGAGTTGCACTTGTTGGTTTATGCTGAAAATTCATTTGATAAATATAATAGTCCTTCTGATAAGTTCCAACGACGTGAAAGCTATCGTTAATTATGTACCTCGCACCAACTCCCCAATTAACATGGTTAATAAAGCCTCTGGCAAAAAGGTCATCAGCTTCTGAGCCATCTTGTGTATCGTGCCGCATGGTTAGGGCGTCGTGCTGTTCTTCAACGTTGTAGCTTTCATAACCTCCATAAAGGTCAACTAAGACCTTTTCATAGATTCTAACGCCAACAGATGCTTTTGGAGTAAATAAAACTGCAGCTGGAGTTGTGAGTCGCCCATGTGATTCATAGCCGTTTTGGTTAATTGCATCTCTTATCTCTTCGCGCCTTGGGTGAAACACCAATATTAACAAAACCCTTCACAATAAGTTCCAGTTTTTTTTCACTGACTAAATCAAAAGCGCCATTAAATGTTAAAGACATAATTTCAAGAGCATGAACTTTCCCGTATTGATTCTCTAAATTTTCAAACACATATGAACCAGCCTGAAGTGTTATGCCAGCACTATTAAATACGCCTCTAATAATACCGGCTTTTATTTCTTCAATTGAAGCATTAGATGCGCCATCATTAAACGGACGCTCGGTTCTAATTCGCATTTCAAAGGGTAAAAAAAGCCCGTGATCATCATTGTCGTCTTCGTCGTTAAAATCAATTAAACGCGTTTCAAGTATAAACTCTATGTATGTTTTATTGTCTTTTGTGGGGTCAAAAATATTTCTTTCGTGCGCTATACCAATTCTAATTATTCCATCATCAAACATTTCGGGAAGATCCGGAAACTTAAACTCGGCTTGCGCTTCAAAACGTTTATCTTCTTTTGATTGGCCAGAATCGCCGTCTTCTGCAAAAACTGAAAATGTTGTACCCCAATTGAGTAATAAAAAGGTGCATTTCTTTTAAAAACGACTTGTTTTGACTCCATTTATTTTTTAAAAGTGGATTTTTTTATCTCTTCTTTAGCGGGTTTTAATTTTTCAAAAATGCACATTTTTTAACCAAAAATAAGACATTTTTTGAAGTTAGAGCGAATTTTTTCGCTCAATTGGGGTTGTAATTAGTAATGACAACAAACCAAATAGTATTATTGACTTAATTTTCATTTTTTTCTCCAATGTTAAATTTACCATCTGTATTCAAGTCCCAAGTAACCTGAATCTATGGTGCTTGTACGGTTAATGTTTTGAATATTGTTAGTGCTGTTGTGTTTTTCGCTAAAATTGACCCAGTAATGAAAATAATCCTTTTGATATCTGCTAACAATGTGGATATCATCATTAACAATAAACCTTACACTTGTTCCAAAAAATTTATGATTAAGAAAAGATTTTAATTCAAGCTGGTTATAAACAGTCTGATCATCATTTTGAATAATAGGTTCAATAGAATGAATTTCACCATCGCCTTCAGTGCGAAACTCTTCATAACCTCCAAAAAGTTCCACTAATACTTTTTTTGAGAACCTAAGTCCAATTGAGGCCCTTGGGGTAAACATCGTACCTTCAGAATAAAAACCCTTATTGTCTTCATAACCGTTATCGCGCATTATTTTTTTTAACGCTATTGTGTCAGGCATAAAAAAGGACATTCCAAAATTTACAAACCCCTTAACAACAAGCTCAATACCCTTGTTGCCGGTTAAATCAACAGTGTGATTTGTGGTAAGACCAATTAGTTCAAAAGAATGCACATCACCGAAGCCTGACATTAATCTTTCAAAAGAATATGATGCAACCTGTGCAGTAATACCTACGGCATTAAATACGCCTCTGAGCGCTCCAACTTTAAGAGAATTTAATTCTGCTAAACTATCTTCACTGCCCTTGTCGTAAAAGGCACGTATTTTCATTTCAACAGGTAGCACAAGAGCATAGTTCTCTTTATTTTCTTCTAATTTTATACATTTTGCCCAGTTGTTTGTGTGATTAATACATTCTTCATCGTAATATCCCTCTCTATCTGCGGCAGCAGTCATTAGTCTTGTTTCTACAGAAAGAATTATTGATTGTTCGCTAAAATCAAGTGGGTCTTTTATGTTTTGTGAATACGAATATTCAAGTTTAATTATTCCGTCATCAAAAATTACAGGAATTTCAGGAAGCTCAATGCGTCCTTGCGCCTCAAATCTGCGGTCCTCTTTTGACTGTCCGGAAGTGAGATCTTCTGCAAATGTGTTAATAAACGGTAAGACTACCAATAAACAAACAACCAGAACGATGTTTTTCATATAAATGGCTCCTAAAATACGAAAACAATGAAGTATAGTGCTGTGTTGCATAATTGACTGGCAGTGTCAATGCTTTGTTCTTGGCCAAAAAATTGAGTTATTTCAATACAATAGCCACAACTCATTTTCATAAAAACAATAGCATTTCTTGACACGCCTTAAGTTTAACTGGAATAATGTACCTTTCCAAAAAATAAAAAGAAGTAATGGAGTTTAAATGATTTCAAATGAAGCATTACGTACAGCAAGCGAATGTCGTCACTATTCAATGTGTAAAATTATTTTTTGATTACTTAAAAATGTTTTAAAAATAATTAGTGGGTCATTTCAAGTATTGCATCGTACTGATTATATATTCTTTGCATCGCTTCATTCGATATGATTACAAGTAAAACTGTAAAGAGTATTACGGCAAGGCTGCTTATAATTTTAATTTTTTTGCTATAACGCGGATTCCTCCATAAAAGTGGAAGCGCAAATGGTCCTAAAAATAAAACTGCAACAATAAACAACCACAAACTATCAATAGTTTTGATTTCTTTCATTTTGGGTGCTTACCTTTCAGGTTTATTGTTGGTTAATCACCAAATGTATATTAATTGGCGCAAGCCTTTACCTAATGATACCACCAGATGTTACAATATTTCCATCAAGAAAATATTGTACAATGATTTATATATGAACCCGCGCCGTTATGTTTTTTTGGCCATGGGTGGTAAGCACAAGCCGGGGCTTGATTTCTTTTTTATCTTTTTTGTTTTGTTTAATAAGAGATATTTCTTTTTTTGTGCGCTCAACCACGTACTCACTAAATGGTCCAAAATGCAGATAAAGCGCCATTGCTGCAACACAATATCTTATGGCCTTGGGGTTTTTGCGCAAGCAGGTTATTAGTGTTTTCCAGAAATGTTTCCTGTAGTGGGCATTTATTCCGGCTGTTTTAATTAATTTAAAAAAAGCTCGAAGATCCTTAATCTGTTTTGTAATAGGAAGATTTAATTGCTTTTCTGAGCAATTCATCATGAGGGTAAAATTTATTACTCTAGTAAAATAATTTATTGGATCATAACTTTCGCTTAACACTTTTACATAATCTTCAAGAATGTCTTCTCTGGGACGGGATGTTATGAAGTTTAGACCACTAACACATTGGTCACCAACGTCTTGTTGTGAAATGTCAGATTCAAAAAATAATCTGCCCTCACGCTCAAGCCTTTTTGTTAACTGCGTGTTAGGAAGTGCAAATAAGAGTCCCACCATGTTGGCGGGTGTATTGCATTCTTCAATACATTTAAGTATTTTATCGGCCATTGGGCCACTTTCGTCGTCAAAACCAAGAATGTAGCCTGTGTTTACAAGAATTCCGTGTTTGCCTATTGTCTTAATACTTTCTGAAATAGACTGCCTTGTGTTTTGTGTCTTATTTGTGGATTGTAAAATGTCCTTGTCCGGGGTTTCAATTCCAACAAAGCAACTGCAAAAACCTACATTTTTCATTAGACCAAGAAGTTTTTCATCATTTGCAATATTGATTGATGCTTCAATGCTAAATTCAAAGGGCCAGTGATGTTTGGTTTGCCAATCAAGCATTTCGGGAAGAAGTTGTTTTGCCGCTTTTTTATTAGAAGCAAAATTATCATCAACAATATCAATGTGTCCGCGATATCCAAGATCATAAAGAGTTTGAAGTTCTGTAATAATCTGATCTGGTTGTTTAACCCTGGGAACGCGTCCAAAAAGTTCAATTATGTCGCAAAATTCGCATTTAAATGGACATCCTCTTGAAAACTGTATTCCAACATGTAAGTAACCACTAAAATTTAATAAATCAAAGCGTGGGGTAGGAGAGTTTTTAATTTCTGCCCGCTCTTTTTTGCAGTCATAAATATGTTTTGCTTTGTTTGAACAAAAATCCTGTAAAAAAAGTGGTAGGGTAATTTCGGCTTCACCTAGTACAAGATAATCAGCCTTGTCATATATATGTGGGCTTGATGTTGGATCAGGACCGCCAACTACATGGATTTTTTTATGTGATTTAACTTTTTCAATAAGCTTTAAGTGTTCGCTTTGCTGTGGAATCATGCCGCCGCTAAAAACTATGTCTGCCCACGCAATATCATTATCTTTTAACTCTTCAATATTACAATCTACAAGTTTAAGCTCCCATTTTTTAGGCAAAAGTGCCGCTACTGTAATTATTCCAAGCGGGGCTGCCGGGTATTTTGCGTCTAATAACTCACAAGTTTTTTTATAATTCCAAAATGATTTATACGGGAATTCTGGTTGTATTAATAAACACTTAAATTTGGTAATAAGCACCTTTTTCTTTTAAGTCACCGATACTACCTGAGCGAGGTGATGCCGTCAAAGAATCAAAATAATAATATTATTTGCGTGAGTCATGAGTCTAACGCGTTGTTTTATATCAAGTAAATATAGCATTTGATAAGTTGGATTTTTTGCTTTTTCGCATTGAGTTTTATCAAAAGTAATAAAAGTAATTAAATACGTTCGTCTTTTTTAAGGATAACTGCACCAGTTTCTGCATCAACAACAAATTTGTAACCTTTTATAAAAAATTCATAAGCCCACAAAGCTGCATTTTGCGTAACAACCCAAAGAATTTTTCTTTCACTTGCAATAATATTATTGGTGATCCAGGTTTCGTTTTTTAATAAAAAATTTTTTGCCTGCACAATACTTAGTAAATCTTTATTTAATATTTTCAAGTCTGAAACATAGTCATTGTCAAATCTTAAAAGCTCACCTTTGGGCCCAAGGTCAACACTTACAGAACCTCTGGGTTCAAGTGGTACTTTTTTATGTGTCTCAATAAAAAATACCTGGGCTGTGAAGTTTCCTATTTGAACTTTATAGTCGTCAAGTGGAAAATCTTTTTTAAAGTCTATATGATCTTTAGCGTGGTTAAGTATTTCCTGTGCGCGATTTATAACGGCTCTTGAATCATTTGGCCTGAACCCGTTCACATTGTTTGAATCTGCTCTGGGGTTGCCTGTGGCGGATTCAAGTTTGCCTTTTTTTGATAACTTTACTTGCAAATTATTACCATATTTGTTTAGAAAAGTATCTAAAACGTTATTATTTCCTGCTTTTATTTCCTTTTTTATATTGATTTGTTTGTTTTTGGTAATTAGCGTTGGACCACTCACGGGCTTTTTATTTTTTATATTTACAGTTGAAATAATTGCTATTTCTTTTTCTGTGTTTTCAAGATGCAACCATATACTGTAGCTTATTGCACCAAGTATTAAATTCAGAAGTAATAATAAACTGTAAAAACGCACCATATTTGCTAATTAATTGTTAGTGGAAAATTAACAGTTTCTGTTGCTCCATTGCTTGGGGTTATTTCAAGCTCCAAATTAATAACTTGTGGTGTGGTACCGGTGGCAACTTTTATCCAAACTGCAGTGTACCATGTGTATGAATAATTTGGATGTGTTGTAAAATATGAATTACTTGTCGGTACATTATAAGCTGGATCAGTTGAAGTTAAACTGTTTACAATATCCGTACCGTTTATTTTACTGTAAAAAAACTGAACTTCATTTTCTGAAACCGCACCTGCATTATAAGTGTAATCCAAAAACGTTACATCACTACTGCTTGATGTGGCTTTAATGTGCAGACCGCCTGCGGTTAGAGTGCTTGTGTTTTTTATATCAAACCAAATGGCAGCAACGTCTCCTGCTTCAAGTTGGTAATTTCCTGAGCTTTGCGTAACTATATTCTGGTTTGCGCCAAAATTACCGATCCAGTTTTTAAGAATGGTTGGGTTATCAATAACGGATATACCGGCTGTTTCCATTTCGCCCGTTCCAACCGACGCCCAACCACTTGGTAATGTGTTTATATTGTAAAGGCCACGGTTTTCGAGTGTTTGAGCAAGATCAGTTCTGTCTGCTTCCGTTAATCCAACTATTTCAGCGTAATCTACCAGCATTTGTGCAAAACCCATAAATGTTACGGGCGATAAAATGCTCCAGCTTGGTTTTGGCAAATGTCTGAGTGCTTCGTGTATTAGACGGCTTACTTTAAGTTGAGCCGCGTTGCTGTTTCCATTTTCATTTTCTTTTATAGCTTCATAAAGATCCCAGAGCGTTCCGCTTATTAAAACACCAGAAGTATGAATAATTTCCTGTATTGTTGCTGTGTAATATGACTTTAAATATCCAGGCGCAAAATCACTCTTTAGCGAATACAACCATCCAAGCCCATCTGGATATGAATAGCTGACCTTTACGTCAGTATCTGGAGATCCTGCCGAAAATCCTGCAGCCCCCACCTGGTAAGCTGAACAGTTTGGGTAATCAGCATCGTACTCTGGACAACGGTGTGCCCCACGCGCTTCGCGATCAGAAAAAAACGTACCCAGCGCCCATCTACTAAAAATTCTTGGATCAAGAATTAGTGTTGTGGGTTCAGAAAACATCATGGCCATAAAATCAGATATTCCCTCATTTAGCGCACCGGCCTCATCGTACCAGTATCTGTTAAGTGAATTTACCAGAGAATATGCATTCACGGTTGATGCGTGTTGAACCTCGTGCATGAGAACCATGGCGTCATCGGCATATGAGGCACCTGGTGTTAGTTTTGAATCGCCAATGCATACTTCCTCTTCGATTGCTCCTGCGCTATTTTTGTAGCGCCAGTAGTAAGCATCATCGTTTGTTCCACAGTGAGCAAAAATTTTAAGGGCCTTTATTTCCGTAAATGCATACGATTCTTTTTGGAACGATCTTAACCGGTTGCCGTAGTGGTAACACATTACTTCCTGGAACCCAGCTTCCCCGTGAGCATAGTAAAACTCATTTTTTTCATTGTATGCACCATAATCGCCTAGACAATCGTTGTAATTTCTTATGTCGACAAATGTTCCTTTAAGAATTCCCTGTCCGCTTAGGTTGCTTAGCGAAACACTGCTGGCGCCAGAGCCAATCGTTGAAGATAATGGTGATAAAGAAATGTTTCCTGAGCTAACAATTGGATCAATATTAAAAGCTGATCCTTCACCTTCAGAACCAAGCCCACTTGCAAGTGTGCTTGGCGCACAAATTTCGTCCCAGACTTCCGTCTCAGTGGGAACATCCCCAACGGGGGCATCGCTGCAACTAACCGAGACGCTGACAAAAACAAAACATAAAAATAATTTTTTTATTAACGATTCCATTCGTAAAATTAGCGAATCCTTTCGCTTCCTCTCACTTTACAATTCTAACCTGAATTTTGTGTTCTGTTGATCTGTAATATTTACCCACCTGTTCCATTAAAAGTGCAAAGGGCCAAAGCAGCAAGGCAAATAGTTGATTAATTAGTTTTTACTAGGTTTGTGGGTGGATAGACAAGCTGCATAAAATAATCTACCAGCACAGATGAATGGAAAATTAATTATTTTATTTAATAATATTGATAATTTAATGGCTATAAATGCACGCAATAACTCCATCGCTAAGCCCCCAGCCAAGCTGGGGTGAATCCCAAAGTTTTACA
>CAZQUK010000100.1:5636-10550 GCA_964596435.1 uncultured Oligoflexia bacterium | reverse complement strand
AAAAAAATGCTTTAAATATTTGGCCCCATGTGTTTTAAAACCAACATAATTATAGTAAACAAAAACAAATGCACCAAGACCTACGGTTGTGTTTAAATTGTCAGTGGGGGGCAAAAAACCTGGGATCAGTCCTGATAAATTACACAAAAAAATATAAATAAAAAGTGTTCCGATTAGTGGAAAATACTTTGGCGCGTCGTGTGGTCCAATTACGTTTTCGGTTAATTTAAACAAACCCTCTGAAATCAAATCAAAAAAGTTTTTATAAGTAAGCGTTGAGTCTGGAATTATTATTCCACCTGGCGTGTTTTTGGCGCGGGAAAGAAAAAGACGGGCAAGCGCTGTTGAAATAATTAAAAAAACAACAACAAGCGCGGCCATAACCACATGATTAGGATAGGCGCTTAAACCGGGTATGTTTGAAATCCAATTAAAACCATGATGCATAAAGATATTATCCGAATACTAATGTTTAACATAAAAACCACTAACAAGTGGAACAAAAACGATTGTACCCAATCCAAATAATAAAGAAAATGTAGATTCCCAATCATCTGTAAAAATAATAACGACGAAGAGCGAAAAAACAGACAATAATTTTAACATAAGCCAAAAAATAAGACCTCTTTTTACACTTTTTATTTTTTTTTGCTCCGGATTCTCAACGTGTAAAATTGAAATACATACTAATTTGGTTAAAACAAAAATATTTAGAGTGCAAAGCATCCACAACAGAAGGAATTCTTTACTGTTTGTATAATAAATATTCAAAAACGAAAAAATTAAATAAATCGCGGACCAGGCAAGCGCCGTAATAAATATCGATAAAACCCATTTTTTTTCTGTTATTTTAAGACTCGTTGCTCTGTCTAACATACTGTGTTTATTCTTTTTTTTGTATTTGTATGCTACGTTTATATATTTGAACAAATGCCAAAATTAACCCAATTATTGTTGATAACAAAAAAACCCACCACGGCGCATTAAGCTTTTTCCAAAATAAATATCCCAGACCAATTCCAACGCCCGTAAAACCAACAATATCTCCTATAATTACGCCAAAAAGACCCAGCGCATTTAACCAATTATCTTTTTTTTCTGGTTTAGTCTTCATGGAGTTTTACAAATTGCGTTGACGCATCCTTTCTTTAATTCTCACAAGTTTAATTTTTATTACATTGGGAGAAGGATATGTTTTTTCAAGTTCTTCATACAAATTATATGCTTCTTGAAGTTTTTCCATAGCCTCAAAACACGAGGCAATACCAAATCGTGCTTGTGGTACAAAAAGACTATTTGGGTGTTTATCAACAAATTCTTTATAAGAAGAAATTGCGCGTTCATACGTTTTCCACGAAAGGCTATTGCTTTCTTCAAATTCCTTGTGACCCTTTGTAAAATAAGTAACACCGATTTCATAATGGGCCTTTTCGGACCAGGGTGACCTTGGGTTTGTTTTTATTACACCATTAAAAGCGTGTATGGCCTCCTTGAACCTCCATAGATAAAATAAACTTTTTCCAATTTTATAAAGGAACTCAGGCGCCTCAATGGCCCTTGGCCTAAGTTTTAGTAAATTTCTGTAATAATCCGCTGCCTTCTCAAAATTCTCTTGCTTAGAATAAAGAATATCGCCAACGTGCTTTTGACTCTCCCAAACCACAGGAACATTTTCGCTAAGCTTAATATATGTTTCAAATTTTATTATGGCTTCCTGGTGTTGTTCTAAATATAGCGTTTGCGTCATTGCTGCCCGAAAAAGCGCCTGAAGTCCGAGCTGCGAGTTGGGGTTTTTTTCAATAACCTTTTCAAATTCTCTAACCGCGGCTTTATATTTTCCGGAATTCCAAAGCTTCTCTGCCAGGATATAATGATTTTTTGTATTTTGGGTGGCACAGGAAACAAAATATAGACAGAAAACAAATAAAAAAATAATTTTTTTTACTTTGAAAAACGGCATTTTTTAGGGTTTCTGCTCTTCAGAATCATCTTCGTTCTTTTTTTCGCTTTCCTCGTCTTCTATAACATTCGCACTATCCAAGTTTTCTCTGCCTTCATTAGAACTAAGGACCTCGGCCCTTTCGTCATTAACATCTTTGGTGTTAATGACGTTTTCTTCTTCAAGGGCCTTTTCTGCAACTAGTTCAAAAGAAACCACCATTTCGCCACTTGCCATGTTCATAACTCTCACACCCTGTGTGTTTCTTCCAATTTCTGAAATATCGTTCACGTTTACTCGTATCATTTGACCTTTATTAGAAACCAGTATCACGTCATCATTCGTTCCAATTTGCCGAGAACCCATAACAAAACCATTTCTTTCAGTAACCTTCATATTTTTAACACCCATTCCGGCCCGGCCTTGAATTCTATATTCTTCATATGAAGTTCTTTTGCCATATCCTTTTTCGGTTATTGAAAGAATGCTGTTATTGGTGTTGTCTGAGGAAATTATTTCCATAGAAACAATGCTGTCTTCTGGTTTTAAACGTATTCCTGTAACTCCCTTGGTATTTCTGCCCATTGATCTTACCGTGGATTCTTCAAAACAAATACTTATACCGTTTTTAGTAGAAAGAAAAATATTGTTGTTTCCAAAAGAGTTTTTTGCGGCAACAAGTTCGTCGTCTTCTTGAATAAGAATTGCTTTAATTCCGTTTGATCTTATATTCTTAAACTCACTTAATGCGGTTTTTTTAATAATGCCCGATTTGGTTATCATAACAATATATTCATCGGACCTAAACTCTTTTACAGGAAGAATGGCGCGAATGCTTTCGCCAGGTCCTAGTTCGATAAGGTTGACAATGGCTTTACCTTTTTGTGCCCGTCCGGCTTCGGGAATTTTATAAACCTTCAACCAGTATAGTTTTCCTTTGTTTGTAAGACACAATAAGTAACTTAAGGTTGTTGTATTATATATGTTGGTAACAAAATCCTGATCCCCCGTGGAAACACCGCGAACACCTTTGCCGCCTCGGCCCTGTCTTCTAAACAGGTCTGGGTCTGTTCTTTTTATGTATCCATTGTTGGTAATTGAAACAAGAGCCTCTTCGTCTGATATTAAGTCCTCAACCTCAAAGGCTGTTGTTTCGCCAAAAATAATTTCGGTTTTTCGTTTATCTCCATATTTTTCTTTAATTTTAGTAAGCTCTTCTTTTATTATCCTATAAATATGTTTTTCATCGCTTAATATATCTTTTAATTCTTTAACTAAATTTAAAACGTCCAGATATTCGTTTGATATTTTTTCTCTCTCAAGACCAGTAAGTCTGTGTAGTCGCATGTCTAAAATGGCTTGTGCCTGGATTTCAGAAAAATCAAACTCCATCATTAAATCTGCTCTTGCATCAATTGGGGAGGGGGCTGCCTTAATAAGCTTAATGACTTCGTCCAGGTTATCTACGGCTTTTTTTAAGCCTTCTAATATATGCGCCCTTGCTTCAGCTTTTTTAAGCTCAAAGATCGTTCTTCTTGTAACGACTTCTTTTCGGTGTTCTATAAAGGCCCACAATATTTCTTTAATATTAAAAACTTTTGGGCGATTGTTGTGGATAGCAAGCAATATGATGCTGTATCTTTCTTGTAGGGCTGTCATTCTATAAAGCCTGTTTAGAATTACGTTTGAATTTTCATTCCTCTTTAATTCTATTACAACCCGCATCCCCTTTCTGTCAGACTCATCTCTTAAGTCTGAGACACCCTCAATCTTTTTGTCTCTAACAAGTTCTGCAATTTTTTCTATTAATTTTGCCTTATTAACCTGATATGGAATCTCTGAAATTATTATTCTTTCTCTGTCTTTTTTCCATGGTTCAATTTCTGCTTTTGCTCTAATAATCACCGAACCCCTTCCGGTAAAGTAGGCATCTTTGAGGCTTTTTTCGACCATAATAGAGCCTGCGGTAGGAAAATCCGGACCTTTAATAAAATTAAGTATTTCGTTTATTTCAATGTTGGGATTGTTTATCACCGCAATAGTTGCTTCAATGACTTCGGTCAAATTGTGAGGAGGAATGTTTGTTGCCATTCCAACAGCAATACCAGAAGAACCATTTATAAGAAGATTTGGGATCTTTGCCGGAAGCACTCGGGGCTCCATCAAGCTTTCATCATAGTTAGGAACGTGATCTACGGTTTCCTTTTCTAAATCGGCAAGCATCTCGTCTGTAATAAGCTGCATTCGTATTTCGGTGTAACGCATTGCTGCCGGCGCATCTCCATCAACAGAACCAAAATTTCCTTGACCATCTATTAAGGGGTATCTTAATGAAAAATCCTGTGCCATTCTAACTAAAGTGTCATAGACGGCTGTATCACCATGTGGGTGATATTTACCAATAACGTCACCAACAACGCGTGCCGATTTTTTAAACGCCTTGGTATGGGTGTTTCCAAGGTCGTACATAGCATAAAGAACACGCCTGTGAACTGGCTTAAGACCATCTCTAACATCCGGCAGGGCTCTTCCAATAATAACACTCATAGCATAAGAAAGATAAGCACTACGCATTTCGTCTTCGATGTTAATAATTGATATATTCTTATTTTCTTTTGCGATTTCCTCGGTCATTTTTTACCACCTAAATAATACAGAAGCCCAATTAAAACCACTCCCAAAGGCTACGGAAGACACCAGCATTCCTTTTTTCAACTTTCCTTCGTTTATGGCCTCGCAAAGTCCGATAGGTATAGTGGCAGCCGTTGTATTGGCATACCGACCTATTGTGTTGATACATTTCTCCATTGGAATTTTTAATTGTTTAGCCACAGTTTCATTAATTCTTAAATTAGCTTGATGAAAAACAAAAAGCCCCACATCATCAAGCTTAAGCTTGTTTGCCTCGAGAGATTCGATTAGAACATTCATCATTTTTTTAACGGCATGTACAAAAACGGGTTTACCATTCATTT
>CAZQUK010000100.1:0-5626 GCA_964596435.1 uncultured Oligoflexia bacterium | reverse complement strand
AGATGGATTATTGAAATCATAATCATTAAACCTAGTTTTGGCCTGAGCACAACCTGGAGATTCTATCCATAATTCTTTTGCATATTTTCCATCAGAATGTAAATGTGTTGATAAAATGTGCGGATCTTTTTCATCAGCTTGTCCAAGTACCATGGCCCCGGCTCCGTCGCCAAAAAGCACGGAAACACTTCTGCTTCTTGAATTTAAATCTAATCCTCTTGAGTGAACCTCGGCTCCTACAACAAGAACTTTTTTTGCCATACCATTTTTAATAAAATTATCTGCAATTGAAATTCCATATAGAAAACCGGCGCATTGTTGCCTTACGTCTATAGCCGGGATGCCGGGCATATCCATTTTTCCTTGGAAAAAGCAGGCCGTTCCAGGAAACTCATGGTCGGGACTTAGCGTGGCAAAAAAAATCATGTCGATTTCTTCTTTTTTTACCCCTGCATTTTCTAAGGCTTTTTCTGCTGCCTTAACACCAAGCCCGGAAGCGCCACAATCATCGTTTTCATTTATCCAGTACCGTTGCTTAATCCCTGTTCTTTGTTGAATCCATTCGTCTGAAGTATCTAAAACTTTCTCTAAATCCGAATTTTTCCAACAGTTTTCAGGGATAAATCTTCCAATACCTAATATTTTAGTTTTAATACTCATATATCTAAGTTCCTTACTCTAAGGGCATTTTGTTCAATAAACTGTCTTCTTGGTTCAACTTGATCCCCCATTAAAACCGAAAAGATGACATCCGCTTCAACCGCATCTTCAATACTAACCTTTAATAACATTCTTCTTTCCGGATCCATTGTTGTTTCCCATAATTGTTCGGGGTTCATTTCTCCAAGTCCTTTATATCTTTGAATAAGCATACCTTCTTTTGAAATCTCTATTATTCGTGTAGATAATTCTTCAATGTTGTTAATTAATAAGTGCTCATTTTTTTCAGATACTATTATAAAGGTCCCAGCGCCAAGAGTTTTCATTTTTTTATAAAGATGTAGAAGTTCTTCATAGTCGGCCGATTCTAATAAATTTTTGTTTATAAGAAAATCTTTTTTTGTTCCATTAATAATTATTGAAAGGCGTGCATACCAGGATTTAAATTCTTCGTCCTCTTTAAATTCACAATTAAACTTTAAATCTGTTTTTTCTAAAACAGCTAGAATTTCTGTTACCTGTTTTACTAAATCTTCCTTATTTAATAATAAAGCACTTGTCATTTCTCTGGTAACTATTTCTCTTAAAAGAGGGGCCTTCCACGTATTATTAAGTAATGATTTCTTAAATTGAAGACCTGATTTTAAGATGGGAAGTAGTTCGCTTTTTTCAAATTCTTTATTTCCCTGTTTAATAACCAAACCATCAAGACCTCTAACCAGTAAAAATTCAGAAAGGTCTTGTTCGTTTTTTAAGTAATATTCTTTTTTATTTTTTTTGATTTTAAATAAGGGGGGTTGTGCAATATATAAATAACCTTTTTCGATTATTTCTTTCATTTGTCTGTAGAAAAACGTTAAAAGAAGTGTTCTTATGTGTGATCCGTCAACATCAGCATCGGTCATTATTACTATTTTATGATAACGTATCTTTGAACTATCAAAATCATCTCGTCCTATTCCCGTTCCAAGAGCGGTTATTAAAAACTTAATTTCCTCAAAAGACAGAATCTTGTCAAACCGCGCTTTTTCAACATTTAATATTTTTCCTTTAAGTGGAAGGATGGCCTGATTTTTTCTATCCCTACCTTGTTTTGCTGAGCCCCCGGCACTATCTCCTTCAACTATAAAAAGTTCACAAAGAGATGGGTCTTTTTCTTGACAATCTGCCATTTTACCAGGAAGGCCCGAAAAATCTAAGGCCGTTTTTCTTCGTGTAATGTCTCTTGCTTTTCTGGCGGCTATTCTGGCCAAGGCGGCATCAATTACTTTTTGACAAATCTTCCTGGCAACTTGTGGATTGCGCTCTAAAAAATCAGTTAGTTTTTCATAAACAACTGTGTTTACAAAACCCTCAACTTCGCTGTTTCCTAATTTGGTTTTGGTTTGTCCTTCGAACTGCGGTTCAGTAATTTTTGCACTTAAAACACACGCTAAACCTTCGCGAATATCTTCGCCGCTAATACTATCTTTAAAGTTTTTAATAAGATTATTATCGTGGATATGTTTGTTAATAACTCTTGTTAGCGCGGTTTTAAATCCCGAAAGGTGGGTTCCTCCTTCAATTGTATTAATGTTATTAACATAAGTAGAAATTGTTTCTGAATATGAATCATTCCACTGTATTGCAACTTCAAGAAACATATCTTCTTTTTCGCTAGAAAAATATATTACTTTTGGATGAAGTTTTTGTTTAGATTTATTCATGTGGTTAACAAACTCAGTAATTCCACCTTCATAAAAAAACAATTCTTCAAAATTAGGATCTTCTCTTTCGTCTTTTAAAAGGATTTTTATTCCTTTATTCAAAAAGGCAAGTTCTCTAATTCGACTAGTTAACGTGTCTCTATTATATTCAATAACCTGAAAAATTTTTGGATCTGCTTTAAACGTTGTTTTAGTTCCTCTTTTATCCGTTGATCCAACTTCTTTTAGCGGTCCGTCAGGTTTACCAACTCGGTAAATTTGTTGATATATTTTTCCACCTTGTCTCACTTCTACTTTGAGAATTTCCGATAAGGCATTTACAACAGCAGCACCTACACCATGTAATCCACCAGATACTTTATATGCGCTTCCTTCTTCGCTAAATTTACCCCCGGCATGTAATTTTGTCATAACAACTTCTACAGCCGAGACTCCTGACTTGTGCATACCAATAGGTATACCTCTTCCATCATCTTCCACGGTTACGCTGTTATCTATATGGATTATAACTAAAATGTTTTTACAAAATCCTGCTAAAGCTTCGTCAATTGAATTATCTAATATTTCATAAACGCAGTGATGCAGACCCCTAAAAGAGGTATCACCAATATACATACCAGGACGTTTTCGTACGGCCTCAAGACCTTCTAAAATCTTGATTTTATCGGCCGAATACTCTTGGCTAGTTATCATCGTATTATTTTCTGTGCTATCCATTTAATATCCCCAAATATAAATTATCCTAAAACCAAACACGTTTCCGTTGTTGTGTTATTGTTTATATTAAAGTTACTATTATTTCCAATACTTCCATTTTTTACATAATAAATGTTTCCAACATCAAAATCTTTTTCTGTTGTTGAAATAAAAACCTGTAAATCTGTTGTTTCTAAATATTTAAGCAAAAAGTTCCTTCTTTTTAGATCTAGCTCGGAAGAAAAATCATCGATTAAAAATACCGGCTTGTGCCCTGTATTCTTTTTAAATAGTTCGATTTCTGCTATTTTGAGTGCTATGAGTAATGTTCTTATTTCTCCTTGGGAACCAAAACTTTTAAGTAATGTCTCTCCAAGAAAAAAATTAAAATCATCTCTGTGTGGGCCTATTAATGTACAACCGGCACTTAATTCTATGGCGTGGAGTTTTTCAAGGGACGAAAAAAAATTATTTTCTATTTCTTTAATTGTTGGAAGAATAGGCTCAGGTTTTTCACTTTTAATTTCTATTGTTTTTTCTTTATTTAAACTTAGTCCTTCTTTTTTATCCAGCCAATTTGAAAAATAAATGGGTTTTATTTCTAATTGGTGTGGAGCAATTTTAGTGATGATTGCATTTAAAAGCGGAAAACAGTTTTTGAGCCACTCTAATCTTTTATAAATTATTAATGCCGAATATTTTCCGAGGGGTTCGGTAAACCCTTTTAAAACTTCTAAACTAAATTTTTGTGGATATTTTAGATAGGTCTTGAGTAAAACATTTCTTTGCAAAATTAGTTTATTGTATTTTTTTAATGCTTCTAGATATTCTATACTTTCTGACATTAAAACATTATCTAAATAATTACGTCGCAAAGAGGGCGAACCTGTTATCATTTCGTGTTCAAATGGATGAAAAGTAACTGCATGAAAACCAAGCTCAACTTCACCATACCTTTGACTTAGATACTTTGTTGAACTTTTAAAAAATTTCCCATTTATTGCTGTCGTCTTTTCAACTTTTTTCTTTATATCATTAAAATAAAAATTCGTTTCTAGCGTTGTCTTCCAATCATCTTCAAAATTTTCGTGAGAAATTATACAGCTTATCTTTGAGCTTGTTTCTCCTTTTTTTATCAAATCTTCTAAATTTGCAGATTTAAAGGATTTTAGATTAGAAAGATAAGAAATTGCTTCTAATACACTTGTTTTTCCTTGAGCATTAGATCCCACAAAAAAATTCAAGTGAGGTTTAGTTTCTAAAACACCATTACTAATGTTTCTAAAATTTTTTATTTTTAAACTTTTAACAATCATTTAGAAATTAAATTCTCATAGGCATAATTACATAGGTATGATCATTTTTATCTACTACTTTTAATATTCCTGGGCTGAGTCTGTCTTTCAAAGAAATTTCCATTTCTTCAAAATTTACAACAGCAAGATATTCTAAGAGATATTTTGCATTAAAACCTATTTCAAATGCATCTTCTTCATATTTTATGTTTATTTCAGACCTTGCGTCCCCCATATCTGGATTGCTTGAAATAACGGTCATTTTATTTTTTTCTATAGACAATTTTACCCCGCGACTTTTTTCATTCGCTAATAGGTTGGCTCTTTTGAGGGAAGAAAAAAATTCATTCTTTTTAATATAAATTACTTTTTTTGCGTCGTTAGGAATAACTTGTCTATAATTTGGATATTCTCCTTCAATTAACCTAACAAATAAAAATGAATTTTCTGTGCGGGTAAAAATAAAGCCTTTTTCCAAGCATAAATCAAAATTACCCTCTATTCTGTCTAAAAATTTTCTTAATTCTATAAGCCCTTTTTTGGGAATAATTATTCCTCTTTTTAATTTTGGGGCCTCTTTTTCAAATACGGGACAATCCACATAGGATAATCTATGTCCATCTGTGGCCACCATTCTTAATAGATGATCTTCATTTTGTTCTAAATAAACTCCATTTAAAGTATATCTGGTTGCATCTAGTGATATTGCAAAGAGTGTTCTATCAATCATTCCTTTTAAATTCTCTACATTTGCTGAGAAATATTCTTTGTTTTCGAAATCAGGCAGGGAAGGAAATTCGCTTGCATCTAAACTAACAATATTAAAATTATTTTTATCACAATCTATTTGTACCCAATTATTAGACTTACTTGAAATATTTATTTTTTGATTTGGTAATTCCTTAATAATTTCAAAAAATTGTTTTGCTGGAATTGTAAGTTTTCCTTTTTCTGTATTTTCAACAGGAAGTTTTATTCTAATTCCCACTTCAAGGTCTGTTGCACTTAAAAAAAGATGGTCTTCATTAATTTCACAAAGAACATTACTAATTATTTGAACCGTGCTTTTTTTCTCAACAATTGATTGAATACCCTGAAGAGCTTCTAAAATGGTTTGGCGATGTATTGTAAATTTCATAATTAACCTTTTTATCAGTTAATGGTTAAAAGAGAAATATTTTTTATATATATATAGTATTATTAGTAGGCCCATTAATTGAGTGGATATCAAAGGTAACTCTATGAAATAAAAGAAAAAATTGTGTTATT